>DAHVLW010000240.1:0-4055 GCA_027320205.1 Acidimicrobiaceae bacterium | reverse complement strand
CGGCGACTGCTCGGCCTCGACGCCGTCGAGACCGAGGACCAGTCCCACGGACTCGGCCACCTCGGCCCGGTCGCCGGTCACCATGACGATCCGCTCGATCCCGCTGCGCCTGAGCGCCCGGATCGTCCGGGGCGCGTCCTTCCGGAGCGGGTCGTCGAGCAGGAGCGCTCCCGCGGGCCGGCCGTCGACGCCGACGAACACGGTCAGGCTCCCCTCGAGGCTGGCCCGGCGCCTGGCCACCTTCGCCCAGGCGGACCCGCCGGTGACGCCCGCGAAGGCCGCCTTGCCGAGCGCCACCTCGTGCCCGCCCACAGATCCGCGGATCCCCTGGCCGGCCACCTCCTCGACGCCGGTGGGCGGTGCCAGCGCGCACCCGCGAGCCTGCGCGGCCCGGACGACCGCCTTGCCGAGCACGTGCGCCGACACCTGGTCGAGAGAGCCTGCGAGCCGGAGCATCTCGGTCTCGTCGAGCTCGCCCGAGGGCGCGACGGCGACGAGTGAGGGGTTGCCGCTCGTGAGCGTTCCCGTCTTGTCGACGAGCAGCGTGGTGCAGGCCGCCAGGCGCTCGAGGACGGCGCCGCCCTTCATCACGACCCCCCTTCGGGCCGCGTGGGACAGGCCGGCGACGAGGGCGACGGGCGCCGCCAGGATGAGCGGGCAGGGAGTGGCGACGACCAGGACGGCGACGGCGCGAGTGGCGCCGCCGGCCGCCCAGGCGGCGCCGGCGCCGGCGAGGGCGACGAGGACGAAGGCGAGGGCGTAGCGGTCGGCCATCCGGACGAAGGGCGCCTGGGCGCTCTCCGCCTGGGCGATGAGGCGGACGATGCCGGAATAGCTGCTCTCGGCGGCTGCCGCGCTCACACGCAGCTCGAAGGGGCTGCCGGCGTTGACGACGCCGCTCCGGACCACCTCGCCGGCCTCCCGCTCGACCGGGAGGGGCTCCCCGGTGAGCGCCGCCTCGTCGAGCACGGCCGTCCCCTCGAGCGCCCCGTCGGCCGGCACGACCTCGCCGGAGCCCACGAGCACCAGGTCACCCGGGCGAAGAGCCTCGACGGGCACGTCCGTGAGCTCGCCCGCCTCGTAGCGGCGCGCCCGTCTCGGGGCGCGGGCCAGGAGGGCGTGCAGGTCGCGCCGCGCCCTCCCTGCGGCCCATTCCTCGAGGCTGCGGCCGCTCGCCAGCATGACGGCGATCACCGACGCGGCGAGGTCCTCGCCGACGGCGAGCGCCCCGACGAGGGCGGCGAGGGCGACGACGTCGACGCCGAGGCGGGCGTGGCGCAGCGCGTCGAGGAGCGTCCAAAGGGCGTAGGCGGCGCCCAGGGCGCCGGCGCCGGCGAAGGTCTCCTCGCCCGCGCCGCCGGCGCCGGCCAGGTGGAGGAGACCCCCGGCCGCGAGCGACCCGACCGTGAGCGCGAGGAGGCCGCCGCCGAGAAGGCCCCGCCGCGGCGGCTCCTGCGCGCTCGCCATTGGGCGAGGATTCGCGATCGCCGCCGTCGTCGGCAAGGGCCGAACGTCTCTGGTGCGGCGCGGTCGGGGGCTCGACGAGGCGTTCGTGCCCGATTCGGGTGCCGGCGCCGGCCTCGCCGTGCCGAGCGCCGAGGAGGTCGACCGGCGGGCTCTGGCGCCGGCCGCTCAGGAGCTCGCCTTGGTGCTCAGCCCGCCCTGCAGCGGGCCGCGACCTCGGTCTCGAGCGCGGCGAGCAGCGCGGCGGCTTCTGCCCTCGCTCCGGCGAGGCCGGACGACCCCGGCGGCGGCGTGGTCGCCTCGAGGTAGGCCTTGAGCTTCGGCTCCGTCCCGCTCGGGCGGATGACGACCCGCCCGGCGTCCCCGAGCCGGATCACGACGGCGTCGGTCGGCGGGAGCCCGCGCGCACCTCGTGCCAGGTCGACGACCTCGCTCGCCTCGATCCCGGCGAGCCGCCCCGGCGGGTCGGCGCGCCAGCGGCCGACGACGGCGGCGAGCCGTTGCCCTGCGTCCGAGCCGGCGAGCCGCAGCGACCATTGCGCTGTGGCGTGCACGCCGAGGCGGGCTTCGATGGCGTCGAGGCGGTCGAGCAACGAGGCGCCTTCGGCGCGCGCACCCGCGGCCATCGCCGCGGCGAGCACGGCCGCCGAGACGCCGTCCTTGTCGGCGACGGCGTCGCTCACCGCGTAGCCGAGGGCCTCCTCGTAGCCGAAGAGCAGGCGCCTGCCGGGCCGGCCGGCGGCCGCCCTGGCGATCCACTTGAAGCCGGTGAGGGTCTCGGCGTAGTCGACGCCGTGCTCCGCGGCGAGGTCGCGGAGGAGCGAGGATGAGACGATCGTCGTCGCGACGAGCCTGTCTCCGCCCTCCGTCGTCGAGAGGAGGTAGTCGGCGAGGACCGCGCGGAGCTCGTCGCCCGAGAGGACGCGCCAGCCCGTGGCTGAGGTGCCCGGCGGCCGACGCGTCCCGGGCGGAGCCGGGACGGCGACGGCGAGGCGATCGGCGTCGGGGTCGTTTGCGAGGACGATGTCGGCGTCCACCGCGGCGGCCTCGGCCAGGGCGAGGTCCAAGGCGCCCGGCTCCTCGGGGTTGGGGAAGGGGACCGTCGGGAAGTCGGGGTCCGGCTCGGCCTGCGCCGGGACCGCAAGTGGTGGCGCGAAGCCCGCGGCCTCGAGCATCGCCGGAGCGAGCGCGCCGCCGACGCCGTGAAGGGGGGTGTAGACGACCCGAAGCTCCCGGGGCCCGTCGTGGTCGAGCAGCTCGAGGAGGCGCTCGGAGTAGGCGGTGACGAGCGCCACCTCGTCGAGCCGCTCGACGGCCGCGTGGAGGCGGCGCACGCCTCCTGGCCGGGCGACGGCTCCGGGTGCCGCCCCGGTTGCCGCGGCCTGCGCCGCGGCCTCGGCGAGCTCCCGGTCGTGCGGCGGGAGCAGCTGCGCCCCGTCGGCCTCGTAGACCTTGTAGCCGTTGTCGGCGGCCGGGTTGTGGCTCGCCGTTATCATGACCCCGGCGGCTGCGCCGAGATGCCTGACCGCGAAGGCGGTGAGGGGGGTGGGCAGGGCGCGCTGGAAGGCGTGCACGGGAAGCCCCGCCTTGGCCGCCACCTCGGCGGCGTCGGCTGCGAAGGTGGCCGAGCCGCGGCGGGCGTCGTGGCCGACGACGACGCCGGCTGCCCCGGCCGCCCCGGCTGCCGGTGCCTGGCGGCAGATCCAGCGGGCGAGGCCCGACGTCGTCCGGCGGACGACGAGCCGGCCCATCCGAGCCGGGCCTGCCCCGACCGGACCGCGAAGCCCGGCCGTGCCGAACTCGAGCGGTCGCGCGAAGCGCGCTTCCAGCGCCTCGGCGTCGCCTGCGGCGAGCAGGGCGCTCAGCTCGGCTCTGGTCGACGGATCGGGGTCGGCAGCGATCCACGCCTCGACCTCGGCGACAAGGCCGGGCCTCACAGCCTCGCGACGACCTCGTGCACGAGGGTTGCGAGCCCCGCCGAGGCCGCCTGGCCCGCGGCGAGAACCTCCGCGTGGTCGATCGGCCCGGCGGCGACACCGGCGGCGAGGTTGGTGACGAGGGAGATCCCGAGCACCGAGGCGCCGAGGTGGCGCGCGGCGATCGCCTCGAGGACCGTCGACATCCCGACCAGGTCCGCGCCGAGACGGCGCAGCATCTGGACCTCCGCGGGCGTCTCGTAGTGCGGGCCGCGCAAGCCGGCGTAGACACCCTCGGCGAGGCTCTCGTCGACGGTCCTGGCGAGGGAGCGGAGGTGGGAGGAGTAGCAGTCGGTCAGGTCGACGAACCGCGACCCCCGCCCGGCGGGCGGCGGCGCGCCCGTCAGCGGCGACGCGCCGGTGAGGTTGAGGTGGTCCCGCACGAGCACGGCCTGGCCGGCCTGCATGGTCGGGTCGACCCCGCCGGCGGCGTTCGTGAGCACGACCGTCCCCGCACCGGCGAGCACCGCAGCCCTGACGGGATGGACGACTTCGGCGGGGGAGCGCCCCTCGTAGAGGTGGACCCGACCGAGGAGCACGAGGACGTCGTGCCCGGCGACGCGCACCGAGCGGACCTCGCCGCGATGGCCGGCCACGCTCGGCGGCGCGAAGCTC
>DAHVLW010000235.1:0-10445 GCA_027320205.1 Acidimicrobiaceae bacterium | reverse complement strand
CACCGCGCCGAGGAGCACGGTGAAGGTGCTCGAGGTCGACGCCGCCGTGCTGAGCAGCGAGGCCTGGTTGAGGATCGTGAAGGGGGGGTTGGCGACCGTCGTCCCGCTCTGGGTGGCGAGGATGTCCTCGACCTCCGTCTCGGCGAGGCTGACCGCGCTCGACGAGCGCGCCTGGACGATCAGCTGCGTGAAGGTGGACGCCTCTCCCGTCAGCTCGTCCTGCACGGCGGTGTAGGGGGCGATGATCACGTCGTCCTGGTTGGTCACCCCCGATGATCCCTTCGAGGCGAGGACGCCGGCGACGCGGAACGACGCAGACCCGAGCTGGATGGTCTGGCCGATGACGTTCGTCCCCGCGCTGAACAGGTCGGAGACGACGGTCTGGCCGAGGAGCACGATGCGGGACCGGGTGGTCACGTCCGATGACGTGATCGGGCTTCCCGCCTGCACGGTGTAGTCGTCCGCCGTCAGGTACGAGGGCGTGCTGCCGATCACCTGCGCCGTGGTCGACGCCGATCCGAACGTCGCCGTGACGTTCGTCGAGATCACCGGGGAGACCGACTGGACGTCCGGGGCCTGGCTCGGGTCTCCGATCGCCTGCACGTCGGCCAGGGTGAGCTGCGCCGGCTGGGTCTGGGTTCCCGAGGAGCGGCCCGGGCCGAAGGCGCCGCCGCCGAAGACGGTGAGGGTGTTCGTCCCGAGGGCGTTGATCCTCGACTGCACCTGGGCCGACGACCCGGTCCCCACGGCGACGAGGATGATCACCGCCCCGACGCCGATCAGCACGCCGAGCATCGTGAGGAACGAGCGCAGCTTGTTGGACGCGAGGCCCTGCATGGCGCTGCGAAGGTTGTCGAGGACGGTCACGGCGATACCTGCGGGCGCGACGCAGCGAGAAGGTCGCTCTGCTGGCTCGCCTCCGCCGACGCGCCTTCCTGCGCGCGCCCGTCGAAGTGTGCGGCGTCGTGCCCGGGCGGGGCGTCGAGGACGGGGGCCGTCCGCTCGTCGCCGACGATCTCGCCGTCGCGGATGCGCACGACCCGCTTGGCGTATGCGGCGATGTCGTGCTCGTGGGTGATGAGCACGACTGTGCGACCCGCGGCGTTCAGCCGGCTGAAGATCTGCATGACGTCGGCACTCGACGCGGAGTCGAGGTTGCCGGTCGGCTCGTCCGCCAGCACGAGCGGGGGATTGGTGACGACGGCGCGGGCGATGGCGACGCGCTGCTGCTGACCTCCGGACATCTCGCTCGGGACGTGGTGGGCACGGTCGCAGAGGCCGACCGCGGCGAGCGCGGCGAGGGCGCGCTCGCGCCGCTCCGCGCGGTGGACCCCGGCGTAGGCGAGGGGGAGCTCGACGTTGGCGATCGCGGGAGCCCGCGGGATGAGGTTGAAGGCTTGGAAGACGAAGCCGATCTTGCGGTTCCTCACGATGGACAACGCGGCCTCGTCGAGGGTTCGCACGTCGACGCCGTCGAGCCAGTAGCGGCCGCGGGTCGGGACGTCGAGGCAGCCGATGATGCTCATGAGCGTCGTCTTGCCCGACCCCGACGCCCCCATGACGGCGACGAGGTCACCGCGTTCGACGGTCAGCGAGACGCCCCGCAGCGCATGCACCTCTGCCTCGCCCGTGGCGTAGGTCTTCACGATGCGACGCAGCTCGATGACTGGGCGCCTGCCTGCCCAAGGCGCGCCGGGCGTCACGCCCGGGTTGCTCGGGACCTCCTGGTCGGTCATGGCGCCCGGCTCGCCGCTCAGCCGCCGAGCCTGCGGAGGAAGCCCCCGCCACCGCGGCCGAAGCCGCGGCCGACGAACGCGCCGCTGGTCCCCGAGCTGGCTGTGGAGGACACCGAGACCGTCGGCAGCACGACCTGCTCGCCGGCCTTCAGCCCGCTCACGACTTGAGTCGTCGAGCTGCCGACGAGCCCCGTGACGACCTGCCTGGTGACTTGCTTCTTTCCCTGCAGGACCGTGACGGTCGAGCGCGTGCCGACGGTCGTGATCGCCGAGCTCGGGACGTAGAGCACGCCGCTCTCGGTGGCCGTCACGACGCTCACGTCCGCCGTCATGCCGTCCCGAACCGTCGAGGGCGGGTCGCCGAGGGCGATCGTCACGTCGTAGTCGACGACGTTGCTCGAGACGGTCGAGGTGGGTGAGACCCAGGTCACCTTGCCGGGGAGCTCGGTGCTCGTGAGCGCCGCGAGCGTGACGGTCGCCGGCTGGCCGACGGCGACCTGGCCGATGTCGGCCTCGGGGAACGACACGACGACGTCGAGGCTCCCGAGGTTCGTCACGGTGATGAAGCCCGAGGATGAACCCGACCCACCCGAGGCGGACGAGGAGCTCGAGCTCGTCGCGAGCGCCGCCGCCGAGGACACCGTCGAGGTGCCGGCGCTCACCGTCTCGCCCGCGGACCCGTTCACGGCCGTGACCGTGCCGGTGATCGGGGACGTGATCGTCGTGCCGGCAAGGGCCGTCTCGTCAGAGCTCACGGTCGCCTGGTCGGTGTCCACCGTGGCCCGGTCCTGCTCGATGGTCGTGGCGTTCGTCTGCGCGGTCTCGGCGATCGAGGCCTGCTGCGCGGCAAGGGCAAGCTTTGCCTGGTTGACGGCCGCCGTCTGGTGCTGGACGGTCTGCGCGTCGCTCGTCACCGTCTCTCGGTCGGTGGCGCAGGAGGTCTTCTCCGTCGTGAGGTTGACGACCGCGCCCTCCACCGTGCCGTAGGCGTTCGTCGCGACGATGCGGAATCCGTAGGTCGTGTCGGGGCGGAGGTTGGTGAGGGTGAAGGTGACCGTCGTCGCCGACGTGCCGCTGCCGACGATCTCCGCCGGAGTCGACTCGTCGAGCGACGAGGAGCGCCCGTAGAGGAAGGAATAGCTCGTGCTCGCGCCGTTCGGGTCCACCGAGCCGCTCAGCGTCGCCGTTCTCGCCGAGACGCCGCTCGCCGCGCCCGTCGAGGCGCTCGGCGCCGCCGTCGACGCGAGGGCGACCGCCGACGACTCGGCGGCTGCGGTCGTGCCGGTGCTCGAGGACGACGGTGAGCCCGACGAGCCGGACGTCCCGGAGGATCCAGTGGAGCCCGACGAGCCCGTGCCGGTGGAGCTGCCGGAGGACGAGGCGCTGCTCGACGAGCTCGAGGACGCGGACGACCCGGACGAGGCTCCGGTGCTGCCCGCCGAGCTCGAGCCCGAGGTCGGGCATCCGAGCGACTCGTCGGCGGCGAGCTGGGACTGTGCCGTGGCGAGTGCGGTCTCGTCGGAGCCCAGCTGCTGCTCGGCCGCAGCCAGGGAGGACTGGTCGTTGACGAGCGTCGCCTTGTTCGACGTCTTCGTCGAGCTGCTCCCGCCCTGCTGCGCCGTCGCGAGGTTCTGCTGCGCCGCGGCGAGCGAAGCCCTGGCGGAGGAGAGGGCGGCTTCGGCTTGCGACGGGTCGATCTTGGCGAGGACCTCACCGGCGTGCACGTGATCGCCGACGGCCACGTCGACCGCGGTCACGGTTCCGCTCGTCGAGAAGTCGAGCGACGCGGTGCTCGCCCCGGCGATGTTGCCGGTCGAGGTCTCCGTCGTCTGCACGACGCCGCGCTCGACTGTCGCCGTCCGGACGGCGCTCGCGGCGGGGGAGCTGGGGTTGAACACGTAGTTGAGCCCGAGGCCGGCTACGGCGGCGAACGCGAGCACGAGCACGCCGTAGAGCATGACGTCACGGCGTCGTGACCGCCCCTGCCGTCCCGCCGTGCCGGCGCCGGATGCGCCCGCGCCCAGGCGGGGCAGTCGACGAAACGGAATCCGCATGCTCCGACGATCGCGCTCCGCCCTGTGAGCACGTCGTGGGAACTATGGGACGGCGCTGTGGGCCACGAGCACGATCTTGCCGAGCTTGCCGCCGGAGGCGAAGCGATCATAGGCGGCGGTCGCGTCGGCGAGCGCGAAGCGCTGCTCGATCGGCACGCCGAGGCGGCCGGCGGCGAGCAGCGGGAGCACGTGGCGCTCGACGGCGCGCAGCACCGTCGCCTTCTCTTCCAGGGGGCGGGCCCGCAGCGTCGAGCCGCGGAGCGTCCGCCGCCCGGCCATGAGATCGCCGAGGGACAGCTCGACCTTCCTGCCGGCGCCGACGCCGATGACGACGAGCCGCCCGCCGGTCGCGAGCGCCCCGAAGCTCTCGGCGAACCCTGCTCCGCCGACGAGCTCGAGCACGAGGTCGTAGGGGCCGAGGCGAGCGGCGTCTCCCGGTTCGACCGGCTCGGCGCCGAGCGCCGCGACGGCGGGGCGCAGCGCCGGGTCCCGGACGCTCGCGACGACCTGCGCGCCCGTGGCGACGCCGAGCTGGACGGCCGCCGTCCCGACGCCGCCTGCCGCCCCGGTGACGAGCAGCCGCTCGCCCATCCCGAGCCCTCCCTGGGCGAACAAGGCGTCGTGCGCCGTGGCGAATGCCTCGCAGAACCCGCCAGCTTGCTCCATGGGGCAGCCGGGTGGGACAGCGACGGCCACGCGCTCGTGCAGGAGGGCGAGCTCGGCCTGGCCGCCTCCGCCGAGCAGCCCCATCACCGGGTCACCGGGCGCGAAGCGGGTGACCCCGGCCCCGACGGCGGCGACCAGCCCGGCGCACTCGAGGCCCGGGATGTCCGCCGGCGCGCCGGCGGGTGCCGGGTAGCGCCCGGCGAGCTGGAGGAGGTCGGCGGCGTTGACCCCGGCCGCCCCGACGGCGACGAGCAGCTCGCCCGCGCCGGGGGCCGGGTCGGGTCGCTCGGCCCAGCGAAGCCGGCCCCCCTCGATGGTGACGGCGTGCACGACGCGGCGGGAACGTCCGACCGGAGCCGGGGTCCGGTGCTAGGGACGTCCGGCGCCGTAGGCGCCCGGCCACACCGGCGTGATCTGGATGACCGTGCCGGTGTCCTCAGCCTGGATCGCCTCGCCGCCGCCGATGTACATGATCACGTGGTAGATGTACCCGCCACTCGCGTAGAAGACGAGGTCGCCCGGCTGGAGGTCGGACAGCGAGACGTGCTCGACGCTGTCGTACTGGGCCTGGGCTGAGTGCGGGAGCGAGACGCCGGCCTGGGCCCAGGCCCACATCGTGAGGCCGGAGCAGTCGAAGCCGGCACCGGGCGTCGCGCCCGCCCAGACGTAGGGCACGCCGAGCTGGCTCTCGGCAGCGTGCACCGCCGTCTCGCCCTGACCGCCGCCTGCTGCCGGAGCCGGCAGCAGGCTCGGGCTCGGAGGTGGGGGCTGGGAGACCGCCAGCGAGAGCGTCGAGGCGGCGCGCCGCGCCGCGGCGGCTCTTGCCGCCTCCTGCGCTTGCTGGATTCGCAGCTGCTCGGCGACCGCCACCGCCAGCTGGCCCTTCACTGCAGCTTGGGCGCGTTCGAGCTGCGCGATGAGGTCGGCGGCGGCTTGTCTGGCGGACGAGAGCGTGTGCTCTGTCGCAGCTGCCGCCGACTCGGCGCGCCGGAGCGTCGCCTCGCGCACGGCGAAGTGGTGCCGAGAGTCGACGTAGGACGTCGCCGCGGTCGAGAGCGAGCCGGCGGCGGCTTCGAGGTAGGTCTGGCGGAGCTGGAGCGAGCTCGCGCTGCCCGTCATGACGACGGCGAGGTCGGAGGCGGAGCCGTCGTTGACGTAGGCGGCGACGGCGTCGTGCCGGAGGGCGGCGGACGTGCGCCGCATCGCCGCTCCGGCGTCGAGGAGGGCAGCGCGGTCGCGCTCGACGGCGGCGTCGAGCGACGCGGCGCGCAATCGTGCCTGGTCGTACTCTTCAGAGAGGACCTGGAGCTTGAGCTCGGCCACGTTGAGCCGGGTGGCGATGGCCGCGGCGCGCCCCCGTAGCGTGCCGACGCTGGCAGCGACGGCGGCCGAGGGTGTGGTCAGCTCCGCGCCGACGCTCCCCACCAGGATGAGCGCCAAGGCGAACATGGTCCGTCGCGAGCGACAGCCCGCGAATAATCGCTTGCCCGCTGCCACAACGTTCCGAGAACCTATCCGTGGATGGCGCACTTGGCAAGCCTTTTGGTCTTGCGCCCCCGTGTCGCAGACGGAGACCCGCGCCGGTAGGCTGCCGGTTCGAGGGCCCGCCGGCGACGAGGCGCGGCGACGGAGCCGGTCACGAAGCCCGGCGTGGCGTCAGGCCACGACCCGGCGGCGCGGCGGACGGCGCGCCTGCTGGATGCGACGAAGGAGGACGCCGATGAGCGCTTCCGAGCGTGCCTCAGCTGCGGCAGGCGCCGACGAGCTGAGGGTCGAGCACGACTCGATGGGCGATGTGCTCGTGCCGAAGAGCGCGAGATGGGGCGCGCAGACCCAGCGCGCCGTCGAGAACTTCCCGATCTCCGGCCGCCGGGTCGAGTCGGCGCTGATCGAGGCGCTTGCGCTGCTGAAGGGCCAGTCGGCGCTCGTGAACGCCGAGATCGGCGTCGTCGACGAGCAGGTCGGCGCGGCGCTCGCGGCGGCGGCGGCCGAGATCGCCTCTGGAGGGCACGCCGGTGAGTTCCCCGTCGACGTCTTCCAGACGGGCTCGGGCACGTCGACCAACATGAACATGAACGAGGTCCTTGCCAGTCTCGCCTCCGATCGGCTGGGCCGGAAGGTCGGCCCGAACGACGAGGCGAACGCGTCGCAGTCCTCCAACGACATGTTCCCTTCGGCGATCCACCTCGCCGCGGCCCGCGAGATCAGCGACGACCTCCTGCCGGGCCTTCGCCATCTCGCCGGGGCGCTGCGCTCGAAGTCGCAGGAGTTCGCCGGCGTCGTGAAGTCGGGTCGGACGCATCTCATGGACGCGACGCCGGTCACCCTCGGCCAGGAGTTCGGCGGCTACGCAGCCGCCGCCGAGCACGGGATCGAGCGCCTCGAGGCGAGCCTCGGGCGCATCGGCGAGCTGCCGCTCGGCGGCACGGCGGTCGGGACCGGGCTGAACGCGAAGCCCGGGTTCGCCGCGGCGGTGATCGAGCGGCTCCGCAAGGTCACCGGGCTGCCCCTGTCCGAGGCGCGAGACCACTTCGAGGCTCAGGGGGCTCGAGACGCGCTGGTCGAGGCGTCCGGGATGCTGCGCGTGGTCGCCGTGTCGCTCTACAAGATGGCCAACGACCTGCGGTGGATGGCCTCCGGCCCGCGTTGCGGCCTCGGCGAGATCAACCTGCCCGATCTCCAACCGGGCAGCTCGATCATGCCCGGCAAGGTCAACCCGGTCATCCCCGAGGCGGTCTGCCAGGTGGTCGCCCAGGTCGTCGGCAACGACGCCGCCGTCGCCTTCGGCGGGGCGGCGGGCAACCTCGAGCTCAACGTCATGCTGCCGGTGGTCGCGCGCAACCTGCTCGAGTCGATCCGGCTGCTCGCGGCCGTCAGCCGGGCGCTCGCCGACAAGTGCGTCGCGGGGATCGAGGCCGACGTCGAGCGGTGCAGGACCTATGCCCTGTCCTCTCCCTCGATCGTGACCGCCCTCAACCCGTACATCGGCTACGAGAACGCGGCGAAGGTCGTGAAGCGGGCGCTTGCCGAGGGAAGGGACCTCCGCTCGGTCGTCCTCGACATGGGTCTGCTCGACGAGGGCCAGGTCGACAAGGCGCTCGACGTGCTGGCGATGACCCGCGGCGGCGTCGTCGGATGAGCCGCTCCCCGCGGGGGACGTCCTCCTCGCCGCCTCGGCCGCCTCGCCGCCTCGGCCGGGCAGCATCCACTCGTGAGCGATAGCTTCGGTCCGTGACCACGACGATCGAGTTCCCGAGCAACGGCGCGGCCGGCACGGGGAGCCTCGCCGTCCCCCCGAGCGGCGGCGGGCCCGGGGTCCTCGTCGTCCAGGAGTGGTGGGGCCTCGTCCCCCACATCGAGGACGTCTGCGAGCGCTTCGCCGGCGAGGGGTTCACCGCCCTCGCGCCCGACTTCTACCACGGCCGCAAGACGACCGAGCCTGACGAGGCAGGCAAGCTCCTCATGGCGCTCCAGATCGACCGAGCGGCGAAGGACTTCTCCGGCGCGATCGACGCCCTGCTCGAGCGGGCGGGCGGCGAGGGGGTGGGCGTCGTCGGGTTCTGCATGGGCGGCGGGCTCGCGCTCGTGCTCGCGACCGAGCGGCCGGAGAAGGTGCGTGCCGTCGTCCCCTTCTACGGCGGAATTGCCTGGCCCGGCGTCAAGCCGGACTGGTCCCGCCTGCGCGCGCCGGTGCTTGCCCACTTCGCCGAGCACGACGACTTCGCGACGCCGGAGTACGCCCGGCAGCTCGCCGCCGGCCTCCGGGCCGCCGGCAACGACGACGTCACCGTCCACGACTATCCCGGGACGGAGCACGCCTTCTTCAACGACACGCGTCCCGAGGTCTACGACGCCGACGCGTCGCGCCTCGCCTGGAGCAGGACGATCGAGTTCCTCCGGTCCCGGCTGGGCTAGCTCCCGCGTGGCAGTCGCTCCGGGCGCCGTCGAGCGCTACCTCCGCCTCGGGCTGGCGCTCGGACGCCACGCCGACGGCTTCGTCGACGCCTACTACGGTCCGGCGGCGCTCGCCGCCGAGATCGCCTCGGCGCCGCCCGCGCCGCCCTCCGCGCTCGTCGCCGAGGCCCGAGCGCTGCTCGGCGCCCTCGACGCCGGTGAGCCGCTCGGCGACCCCTCCCGGCTCGGGGACGGCACGGGCGGCGAGGGGACCTCGACCGCGGCGGCCGGGCGACGTCGCTGGCTGCGCGCCCAGGTCGTCGGGCTCCTCACCTCGGCGCGCCTGCTCGCCGGCGAGCGGATCGGCTACGCCGACGAGGTCGAGCATTGCTACGGCGTCCGGCCCGGGCGGCCGGAGGAGGAGACGATCCTTGCGGCGCACCGCAGCCTCGACGCCGTCGTGCCGGGCAGCGGGTCGCTCGTGGAGCGCCTGGTGGCCTGGCGCGAGGCGCAGGCCGTCCCCCCGGATGCGCTGATGGCCGCGTTGTCCACCCTCACGGAGGATCTGAGGGAGCGGACCTCGCGCCTGTTCGGGCTTCCCGACGGCGAGCAGGTCGAGTGGGTGCTGATGCGGGACAGGCCCTGGAGCGGCTTCAACTACTACTTGGGCGGGCTGTCCTCGCGGGTCGCGATCAACGTCGACCTCCCGGTGCTCTCCACCTCGCTTGCCCACCTCGTCGCCCACGAGACCTACCCGGGCCACCACACCGAGCACAGCCGGAAGGAGGTCGGGCTCGTCAGGTCGCGCCAGTGGTGGGAGGAGTCGATCTTTCTCGTCGGCACGCCCCAGTGCCTCGTCGCCGAAGGGCTCGCCGACCTCGGCCTCGAGGTCGTGATGGGGGAGCGGCCGGAGCGCCTGATCGCCGAGCACCTGCGGCCGCTCGGCGTCCCCTACGACGCCGACACCGTGGCGGTCGTCGCCCAGGCGGAGGAGGCGCTTGGCGGCGTACGCGCCCTCGCTGCCTTCCGGTTGCACGAGGACGGGGCGGAGCCGGACACGGTCGTGGACGAGATCGCGCGGCTCGCGCTGCAGGCGCGGCCGCGTGCCGAGCGCTCGGTTGCCTTCCTCCTCGACCCGCTCTGGCGCTCGTACATCTCCTGCTACGTCGAGGGGCTTCCGCTCTGCCGGCGATACGTCGGCGGGCGTCCCGAGCGCTTCGAGCGTCTCGTCACCGAGCAGCTGCTCCCGGAGGACCTTCTCGAGCACGCCGCCTGACGTCGGGCTCCTGGCAGGTGCGGCCCGGGGCGCGCTGCGCCGCCTGCCCGCCTGCCCGCGACGAACGAAGCGAGCGGGAGCATCGAGGTCCAGCCCGAGCGAGGGCCTTTGGACCCTGCCACGGCTGCGATCAGGGCGCCAGCATTGGATCAAACCGATGGCGGGCGCCGCCCGGGGAACCTCCCACGGGCGCCACGTGCCGCCGGAGCTGCTGCGTGGGCGGCAGGCGAGGATGGAGAGAGCGATGGCTGACGTGCTTGTCGGGGCGAGCCCGTGGGAGCAGGAGGTCTACGAGCAACTCGTCTCCCATGCGGCCGCCGAGGCCGAGGTGCTCGAGGGGTACCGCCAGCTCGCCGCGGAGCCCGACGCGAAGGACGTCGCCTACCTGGCGCACATGATCATCGACGACGAGGAGCGCCACCACCGGATCTTCGTCGAGCTCGCGAATGCGCTGCGCGCCGAGGTCGAGCTCCGCTCGGCGGAAGACGCCGTGCCCGAGGTCCCGGCCACCCGGGCCGACCGGCGGGAGCTGCTCGAGGCGACCGGGCGGATGCTCGCGCTGGAGCGCCAGGACGCACGGAGCCTGAAGCGCCTGCGCCGGACGGTCCGGCCGGTGGCCGACACGACGCTGTGGTCGCTCATCGTCGAGACGATGGAGCTCGACACGCGAAAGCACATGGCCATCCTCAAGCACCTCCAGAAGATGGCCGGCGGCGTGCTCGGCTGAGCTCGCCGCTGCCGCCGTAGCCTGTGGCGGTGGCCCGGCCCCTCGTCTGCACGAGCGCGTCCGTCGAGCAGCTCGACGCGGTCGTCGAGCTC
>DAHVLW010000234.1:0-4884 GCA_027320205.1 Acidimicrobiaceae bacterium | reverse complement strand
CCGCCGAATGGGCGAGCTCCGGGGCTCTCCCCGACGCCTTGTCGGAGAGCTTCCACGAGGTGGCGAACGTCCTCGCGAAGGTCGTGCGAACCGACGGCGCGCGCTGCGTGCTCCGCTCGATCGCCGGGTACGCGCCGGGGGAGAAGCTCCCCGACGCCGAGCGGATCGCGCAGGCGCCCGCGTGCGACCACTTCGAGGTCGCGCTCGAGGGCTACGGCGCCGGGCTGCTCTCGTTGGTGACGCTGCGATGACGAGACGCGAGGTGACGACCCGGGACGACCAGACGGGTCTGATGAACATGGGCGCCTTCGGCTACGTCGTCGACCACGTCCTCAGGCGGGCCGGCCGGGCGGGGGAGTGCGCGACCGTGCTCTCGATCGCGCTGGACGCGCGAGGCTCGCCGGGACCGGACCCCGCCGCCGTCTACCGGGTCGCCAGGGTGCTCAGGACCGAGCTCCGCGGCGAGGACGTGGTGGCCCGCATCGGCGAGTCGGAGTTCGCGGTCGCCCTGCCCGACACCGACGCGACCGCCGGCGAGGTCGTGGTCGCCTGGATCGAGGCGAAGCTCGCCGAGCACGAGAAGGACGCCCTTCCGAGCACCTCGACGGTCGCCATCGGCCGGGCGACCGCCGAGCCGGCGGGAGCGCCCCTCACGGTGGAGGCGCTGCTCGACGCGGCACGCGCCTCGATCGGCCGCCCGTCGCTCCTGCGCGGCGAGCTCGGCGCCGACCCTCCGCTTCGCGCCCTCCAGAGGCGGGCCGCCGGCCGGCGCCAGCCGTACCTCCGCAGCGTGCGCTCCGAGCGCCGCTGAGCCCGCACACCTCAAGGGCGAGGGGGCTCGGGCCGATACCTTCCTCGAAGGCCCGGCGCGACGCGCCGTTGCCCTGCCGGGACGAGACGAGATGATCACCCTTCACAACGTCCAAGGACAGCCGATCGCCATCAACGGGGCGCTGATCGAGCGGGTCGACGGCGGTCCGGAGACGCACGTCCTCCTCGTGAGCGGGACGAGCTACATCGTCACCGAGGCGCTCGAGGAGGTCGTCCGCCTGCACCGGGAGGACCGCGCGGCGGTGCAGGCGCTCGCCGACGCGCTGTCGATCCAACGGGCGACGGAGGAGCCCGCCGGCACCGGAGCGCCAGCAGTGCCCGGTGAGCGCGCGCTCAGGCTGATCACCCCGCGTGACCCGGCCGGCGGAGGGGGCGGCGAGGCGTGAAGGACACCTGGACCTCGATGGCCATCGGGGGCGCCCTCGTCTGCGTGTTCGTCGCGATGTTCATGGACGGGAGCAACCCCGCCGTCCTGATGAAGCCGTCCCCGCTCATCCTCGTCTTCGGCGGGACCTTCTTCGCCGCGACCGCCGGGTACATGAAGGCGGACCTCAAGGGGATCAAGCCGATCCTGAAACGCGCGACCAAGGGCGACGCCTACGACATGGAGCTCGCCATCCAGGAGATGGCCCGCCTCGCGGGGATCGCAAAGAGCTCCGGCATCATCGCCCTCGACAAGGAGACCCACAACATCGAGGACCCGTTCCTCCGCCGCGGCATCGAGCTCGCCGTCGACGGCACGAACTCCGAGGAGATCCTCGACGTCCTGGAGAACGACATCGCGAGCACCGAGGCCCGTCACCGCATGGGGGCAAAGGTGTTCGCCGACATGGGCGGGTTCGCTCCGACCATGGGGATCATCGGCACGGTCATGGGCCTCGTCCACGTCCTCGGGAACCTCTCCAGCCCGCAGTCGCTCGGCCCGGCGATCGGCGCGGCCTTCACCGCGACCCTATGGGGCGTGCTCTCCGCCAACGTCATCTGGATCCCGATCTCCAACAAGCTGAAGCGCTCGAGCGACATGGAGGTGCAGATCAAGCACATGGAGGTCGAAGGGCTGCTCGCCATCCAGAACGGCGCGAGCTCCCGCTTCGTCCGCACCCGCATGGAGTCGTTCCTCCCGCCGCAGGCCCGCCAGAGCTCTGCTCCGAAGGGGGCGGCGGCATGAGCACCGTCGCCCGGCGCAAGCGCCGCGCCGCGCACCGCGAGGGGCACGAGGTGGGCATGGAGCGCTGGCTGCTCACCTACGCCGACATGATCACGCTCCTGCTCGCGCTCTTCGTCGTGCTGTTCGCGATGAGCTCGATCAGCATCAAGAAGTTCCTCGAGTTCAAGCTGGGGCTCACCCAGACGTTCAACCCGGCGGCGATCAGCCTGCCCGGAGGCAACGGGCTGATCAGCCAACCGACGATCGTCGGCTCGGGGGGGACGAGCACCACGCTCTCCCACGGCGGGCCGTCGGCGCCGCACGTCAACGCCACCGAGCTCGCGCAGGTCGCCGCCCAGATCGAGCAGGCGCTCGCGCGGGCGCATCTCACCCAGGCCGCCGCCGTCAACCTCGGCAGCCAGGCGGTGGTCGTCCAGATCCTGGCCGACCGGGTGTTCTACCGGACGGACTCGGCGTCGCTCGGCGCGATCGGCCGGACGGTCGTCGACACGATCGCCGGCGTCGTGCGCCCGAAGCCGAACGAGATCGAGGTCCAGGGCTACGCCGACAACGTGCCCATCACGGGTGGCCCGTTCGCCTCGAACTGGGAGCTGTCGGCAGCGCGGGCGGCAAACGTGGCAGACCGCCTGGCGGCAGTCGACGGCATCGCGCCGGTACGGCTATCTGCGACCGGCTACAGCGACACCCACCCGGTGGCGAGCAACGCGACGGCGGCGGGGCGCGCGAAGAACCGGAGGATCGACGTCGTGATCCTCGGGCTGCCGCAGGGATAGGTGCTGGAGATGGCAGAGGCGAGCACCGCTCCGAGCACTCCCGCAGCCCAGGCGGCCGCGGCGCGCCTCGCCGGCATCCGCCCCCCGACGGCGCCGGCCGCGGCGGACGCGGCGCCCGCCGACGAGGCCGGCAAGGGCAGGAAAGGGAAGAAGGGCGAGGTCGAGCCCGGTGCCAAGAAGAAGAAGAAGCCCACAAAGCTCATTGCCGCCTTCGTCGTGCTGCTGCTGGTCGCCTACGTCGCCAAGGGCAAGCTCATCAAGCCGCACTACGGCCCGCACGCCAAGGTCCCGCTCGGCGCCATCTACGACCTGCCGAACCAGGTGACGACCAACCTGCGCGACGGGAGCCTCGCCCAGATCTCGATGAGCCTGCAGCTCACGGCGGCGGCGAACAAGAAGGAGATCACGAAGGACACCTCGGCGATCATGGGGACGGCGGTCGACGTCATCGGATCGATGACCTACGCCTCGGTGCTCGCCCACCCCGACCCGCAGGCCTACCTCGAGCATGTGCTGCTCCCACCGATCCAGAAGGACCTCGGGACGAGCGAGGGTGCCCAGCAGGTCGCCGGCGTCATCTTCACCTACTTCGTCATCCAGCAGCAGTGAGCCCGGCAGCAGCGAGCCCAGCAGCAGTAAGCCCGGCAGCGGCGAGCCCGGCAGCAGCGAGCCCGGCGGGGTCCGGGCGGCAGGGCGGTTGTGAGCGATTCGCGAAGTCGCTCAAGAGGGGAGGTCGATCAGCCGATGAGTGAGGACGTGGGAACTCCGCACGACGGTCCCCTCGAGGCTCTCGCCGCGGCGATCGCCGCCCAGACCGACGCGCTCGGCCACCTCCGCTTCAAGTTCGAGGTGCAGCAGATGATGCTCGCCGGCGGGGGCAACACCTGGGTGAACGAGACGACCCGAGAGCTCGAGGCGGCGATCGGCGCCGTCCAGGAGAGCGACGTCGCCTTCCGGGCCGCGCTGTCGGCCGCCGCGTCGGAGCTCGGCCTCTCGCCCGAGTCGACGTTGCGCGAGATCGCCGCCGCGGCGAGCGAGCCTTGGAACTACATCTTCCGCCAGGGACGCGAGGAGCTGAAGCGTGCCGTCGAGCGCGTCAACGTGCTCTGCGGCGAGAACCGGAAGCTCCTCGCGCGCGGCTACCTCGCCACCTCGGCCGCGCTCTCGCTGCTCGGGGTCGCCAGCACGACCTCCTACGACGCCACCGGCGCGCCGGTGAGCTCGGCGAAGAGCGCCAACATCCTCAACACGAAGGCCTGATGCCGTGGATCCCGGGCTGAGCATCGCCGCGTCGGGGCTCCAGGCCTCGATGACCCAGATCGACGTCGCGACGGAGAACATCGCCAACGCCCAGACGCCCGGCTACATCGCCGAGAGCGCCCAGCTGGCGGAGGTCCCCGGCGGCGGGACGCTCGGCGTCGGCGCCGGCGTGCAGGTCACCACGGTCGCGCAGCTCACCGACGCGATGCTCTCGGCGAACAACCTCCAGGCGCAGGGCGCCGTCTCCTCTGCCGGTGCCCTCCAGCAGGTTCTGACCGGGATCGAGAACGTCTTCCCGCTCGGTCAGTCGTCGACCTCGTCGTCCGCGACGACGTCGACGAGCTCGAGCATCGCCGGGCAGCTCTCGAGCTTCTGGTCCGCCTGGGACGCGATCACGCAGGATCCCTCGGCCCTGGCGCCGCGTACGCAGGTGGTCGACATGGCCCAGGGCCTCGTGACCAGCCTCAGCGAGGCGTCGACCCAGCTCACCCAGCTCCAGCAGAACACGTCGAGCCAGATCGGCACGGACGTCGCGCAGGCGAACACGCTCCTGTCCCAAGCCGCGTCCCTCAACGGCTCGATCATCGAGTCCTCCGGCGGAGGCGCGAGCCCGAACCAGCTCGAGGACCAGCTGAGCAACGTCGTCTCCCAGCTCGCATCGCTCGCCGGCGTGAACGTCACGATGCAGCAGAACGGCACGGCACAGGTCTCGATCGGCGGGATCACCGTCGTGCAGGGGAGCCAGGCCGACACGCTCTCGACCGACCCGCCGCAGGGCTACACCCCGCCGGCCGGCCAGCCGACCCCCTGGACGACCGTCTTCGCCTACCCCTCGGCCGCCGCGGCGTCCTC
>DAHVLW010000195.1:0-4929 GCA_027320205.1 Acidimicrobiaceae bacterium | reverse complement strand
ACGCCGCCTCGACGAATGCCTCGAAGTTCCCCCTTGCGTGCAGGCCATGGCCGCCCCAGTTGGCACACGACAGCATCGGTACCCGGATGCTCCCCCAGGCCGGCGTGCGCGCGCGGTGGTAGTCGTCCTCCAGCGGGTGGGCGCGGAGCTGTTCGACGAGGTCTACACGTCGTGCGGCAAGCTCCTCTTCGTCGCGGTCCCCCGCGCCGTCGCTCGCCGGCGGAGCTCCGACGCAGCGGCTCCTGCTCCCCTGGCGAGGAAGCCGCCGTCGCCGGACACGCCGACGAAGCGGTATCCCTCGGCGAGGTAGCGCTCGGCGTCTTCCGGGCTTGCCGCGAGCACCCCTGCCGCCTTGCCCTGCGCGTCGCACGCGTCGACGACGGCACGCAAGGCGCCGGCATATGCCGGATCGTCGAGGCGCCCGAAGCAGCCGAGCGCGTGGCTCAAGTCCGAGGGTCCGACGAAGAGCACGTCCACCCCGTCGACCGAGGCGATCGCGCGAGCGGCCGCGACGCCGTGCGGGCTCTCGATCTGGGCGACGACGAGGACGAGCCCGTCGGCGTCGGTCATCGCGCCGACCCGGGAGCCGAAGCCAGCCGCTCGGTTCATGAGCGCCACGCCCCTCGTGCCCGCCGGCGGATAGCGGCTCGCGGCGACGACCCTACGTGCCTGATCGGCGTCGTCGACCCGCGGCGCCATCACGCCGGCGGCGCCTGCGTCGAGCGCGTGCCCGATTCGCGACCGCTCGTGCGACTCGACGCGCACGAGCCCGCTCGTCGCAGTGCTCGCCAGGGCCTGCAGCTGTGCCAGGAGCTCCGGCTCGCCCCCCGATCCGTGCTCGAGGTCGACGAGAGCCCAGTCGAAGCCTGCCGAGCCGCAGATCTCGGCCGATACCGCCGATCCGAGGTTGAGGAACGTGCCTATCAGCGTCTCGCCGGACGCGAGCCGCTGGCGCAGGCGCGCCCCGAACTGGTCTGGCACCTGGCGATGCGCGTCGGGACGCGTCAGCGCCGCTGCCCGGGCAGCCGGCCCTTCAGCTCCATCGCCTTGCGAACGCGCTCTTGGGCGATCGCAAGCGCCGCGGTGTGCGAGGTGACCCCGTCGCGCGCCGCCTTGTCGAGAACGACTCGCGTGTTGTCCCGCAACTTGGAGGAGATGAGGTTGAAGATGGCCGCGGGGTCGGGGCGGAATGCGGAGTAGCGGCTGTCCATCGCCACACCGGCACCGACGACTGCGCCGGCATTGGCGATGAAGTCGGGCACGACGGTGACCCCGCGGCCCTTCAGGACGTCCTGGGCAGCCTTGGAGGTCGGAAGGTTCGCCCCCTCGACGACGACCTTCGCCGGCAGCCGCGCCGCGAGCTGCTCGTCGATCTGGTCCTGGATGGCAGCGGGCACGAGCACGTCGGCCGCGACGGTGAGCTCGTCGCCGACCGGCCGCAGCGCGGCGCCGTACTCGGCCACGGCCCGGTCGCCGGCCTCCTGGCGGAGCGACAGCAGCTTGTCCACGTCGAGACCGTCAGGGTCGTACAACGCACCGTGCACGCTCGAGACCGCGACCACTCTCGCGCCGAGCTCGGCGAAGCGCTTGGCCGCGGCGTGCCCGACCGCGCCGAATCCCTGGATCGAGACGCTGGCGCCCTTCAGCTCGAGGCCGGCGATCTCACAGGCGACCTCGGCGGACTCCGCGACGCCGAAACCGGTGAGGCCGAGCTCGTCGTAGGGAACGCCGCCGAGCTCGGTCGGGCTGCCGACGGCCGCCCCCCTGTCGCCGAGCTCGTCCTGGGCGACCGCCGCGTCACGCTCGTTGAGACCCATGTCGAGGCCGAGCACGTACTCCGACGGGATGTGACGGCTGAGCGCGCGGGCCCAGGAGCGCAGGATCTCCTCCTTGCTGGGTGCCGCGGGGTCGGCGAGGATGCCGGCCTTGGCACCGCCGAAGGACAGGTCCACGCCGGCCCACTTCCAGGTCATCGTCCGCGCAAGGCGGCAAACCTCCTCGATCGTGATGGTCGGGCTCATCCGTGTGCCGCCCTTGCCCATTCCCCGGGCGGTGTTGTCGATCACGAGCACGCCGCGCATGCCCGTGCGCGTGTCGGAGACGAGAACGATCTTCTCCGGTCCCCACTCGTCCATCCTGCTCAAGATGTCGTCGGCCATGTCCTTCTCCCCTGTCCTTCTCTCAGGAACCGCTCCGCACGCCGATGCGGCCCCGCTAGCGCGTGCCCCGAGTGAGGTTGAGCGGCTCGCCGTCGGTCGTCATGAACACGTCCTCGACGCCGATGCAATGGTCGTGATATGGCCATTGCAGCTCGGCCGCGGCGACCATCCCGGCCGCGAGCAGCTCCTCGTTCCCGCGTTGGAACACGACCGTCGCGGGCTCCTGCTTTCCGAGCAGGTGCCCGATGTCACGCCCTATCGCGTCGGCGAAGGGGACGCCGTCGGAAGGGCAGAAGCCCCCGGCCGCGAGGTCGGAGTGGTGCGGCTCGAGAGCCTCCGCGCCGGCGGCGAAGACGTCGTCGCCGGTGCGCCCCGGCCGGCAGGCGTCGATCACGTCCTCGACGAGCACGCGATCGAGCAGATCGTAGGCATCCTGGGCGGACGCGCTGCCGAGAGCGCTTCGCGTGACGTCCGACGCGGCGCGAAGCGATCCGGTGCCGTCGTAGACCTCGAGCCCGGCGTCGATCTTGAGGCTCGTCAGCGGGAGCAGCGAGAAGCCGGTCGCACGCGCCGGGATGAGGGAGCGATTGCCGGCGTGAGTGTGCGTGAAGTAGGTCCGCACCCGGATGGGCAGCTCTCGCGACTCGATCTCGTCGGCGACGACGGCCCGGTACCGCGCGTACGCGTCGAGCTCGCTCACCGGCTGGCCACGACGGACCGCCTCGGTCACCACGGCGAGCGCGGCGCCGATGGCCCGCACGGTCACCTGCGCGCCGAGCACGTAGAAGGCGAGGTCCTGCCACGAGCAGGCCTCCCTCCACCGCCGCAGCAGCCGGCTCGCCGGCACGCCCGCTCCGCCGGCGAGCCCCAGGCCTTCGTAGGCCTCGCGGGTCAGGTCGAGGTCCTCGTAGCCGACGCGCCCTCCGATGAGGCCAGCGAGGTCGCCCCTGCCGAGCGGTGCCGCCTCCGGCAGCCCGAGCCACGCGAGCTCACGGCGGGCCAGGACGAGCACCTCGTCGCTGCCGCGACCGTAGAGCGCCCAGGCTCCCTCCCCGCACAGCCCGGCGGGGACCCCGGACAGCCCCTGGACGTTCACCGGCGTGCTCGCCAGCACCGCCTCGAGACCGTGAGTCTCCATCAGCTTGTCGAGCGCGTCGAGCGTCGCCTCCGGCTGGCGTGTCAGCCAAGGTTCCGCCTGCTTCGCCGTACCGAGCTCTTCCAGGTAGCGGCGGGCCGGCGCGACGGCCGCGGCGCGCGCCGGTCGGGCGAGCTCGTCGACGCTGCGGCGCGGGACCCGGTAGCAGTTGAGCGGCGTGACGAACGCCGGTCGGTCGTAGCGAGACGCCCCGTCGAGGCGGGCGGCCAGCTCGTCGTAGAGCCCCACGGCGAGGCGCGGGTCGAGAAGCGGACGGTCTCCGGCGACCGCCTCGAGCGCGCTTCCAAGGTCGGCGGCGGCGTCACTTCGCCGTTCGACGCGATCGAAGGTGAAGTACGGCGAGTGGAACACGAATCGCACCCCGGGATCGGGGATCGACTCGAGGTTGGTCCGGTCGATCTCCTTGGCGACGATCGTCGGGGTGCCGTCGGCGTCTGCGACCATGGTGGGCAGCACGGTCTTGAACTGGTCGATCCCGAGCTTCGGAGGCAGGCAGTGGTACCAGGCGTCGAAGCCCGACCGCTCGAGCACCGTGCGGTAGTCGTTGGTCACGAGAGTCATGGCGCTCCTTGTCACGCGGATCACTGCGCGGTCCACCCGCCGTAGACGAGCAGGTGCTGGCCGGTCACGTACGCCGCCGCCGGCGAGCTGAGGAACACGACCGCGCCGGTCACGTCCTCCGGCGAGCCGACGCGTCCAAGGGGCGTGCGGTCGAGCACCCAGTCGAGGTTGCCGTCGGCGTCGAGCCACGCCGAGTTGAGATCGGTGCGGACGTAGGCGGGCCCGACGGCGTTGACCCGGACCGTCGGGGCAAGACGCACGGCGAGCACCCGCGTCAGCTGGATGACCGCCGCCTTGCTCGCCGAGTACGGAGCGGAGGCTCCGGTGACCACCTCGCCGGCGACCGAGGTGATGTTGACGATCGACCCGCCTCGACGCGTGAGCATGCCCCGCGCGACCGCCTGCGAGAGGAAGAACGTGCCCCTCACGTTGACGCTGAAGAGCTCGTCCCACTCGAGCGGAGAGACGTCGAGCAGCTCTTTGCGCACCATCGCGCCGGCGGCGTTGACGAGACAGTCGATGCGGCCCTTGAAGCCCTCGGCGGCGCGCACCGCCAGCTCCACGGTCTCGAGCCGTGACAGGTCGGCCACGACCGGGACGAAGGCGCGGCCGCAGGCGGTGACGGACTTGGCGACCCGCTCGAGCGATCGCTCGGACCTCGCGACGCCGACGACGTCCGCTCCCGCCTCAGCCATCGCGACGGCGACCGCCATGCCGATGCCGCGCGACGCCCCCGAGACGAGTGCGACCGAGCCGGACAGGGCGCCGCCTTCAGCGGCTGCGCCCGGCGTGCTCACGTCGAGGAGAACATTTCGATGAGCCGGGGCACCTGGTGCGGCGCGGCGGCGCGCAGGATCGGTAGGTGCACGCCGGCGTCCCGGAACTGCTGCACCCGCTTCTCGACCTCATCCGGCGTGCCTGTCGCGGTCATTCCCTCGACGTAGCTGTCGGGGACCGCGGCCACGAGGGCCTCCTTGCCGCCGCGGCGCCAGGCCTCTTCGAAGACGGGGATGTCCTCCTCGCGCATGTACGGCTCGCCGACGAGCTTCTTCG
>DAHVLW010000194.1:0-2307 GCA_027320205.1 Acidimicrobiaceae bacterium | reverse complement strand
GCGCCGCGCGCCGCCCGGCGGCGACCTCGACCGGCACGTCGGGTGCGAGCGGCACAACGGTCGAGCCGTCGACCGAGAGCACGCCGACGCGCCCGTCGACCAGCGCGATCGCGACCGTCTCGGACGGGTCGAGGACGAGCGAGCGGTCGAAGAGCATGTGGGGCGAGATGGGGGTGATCACGATCGCCCCGAGGCGCGGCGACATGATCGGCCCCCGTGCCGAGAAGTTGTAGGCCGTCGATCCGGTCGGGGTCGCGACGATCCCCCCGTCGGCGGCGTAGGTGAGGAAGGGCCGCCCGGCGATCGAGACGGCCACGCGGATCGTGCGCCCGGGCGCGTTCCGCTCGACGACGACCTCGTTGAGGGCGACGTGGCGCCGTGCCTCGCCCCCAGGCTCCTGGAGGGTCACGTCGAGCGTCAGGCGCTCCTCCACCTCGAACTGGCCCGACACGAGCCGCTCGAAGGCCCGCTCGATCCCGGTCGGCTCGACCTGCGTGAGGTAACCGAGGTTCCCCGTGTTGACGCCGAGGACGGGCGTCCGGCTCGAGAGCACGAGCTGGACCGTGCGCAGCATCGTCCCGTCGCCGCCGAGGCTGACGGCGAAGGACAGGGGCTCGCTCTGGAGCCCCGACCGGCCGTCGCCGTCGTCGACGAGCACCTCGTAGCCCCTCGACTGCCACCAGCGGCGCGCGTGCTCGGCGAGCTCCTTCGCCGCGGCGAGGGTCGGGTTGACGACGAGGGCCACCCTGTTGGGCTCGACGCCTGCCACGACGCCATCCTCGCGGGCGGAGCCCACGAGGGCAATGCCGTCAGCGGTCAGGCCCCGCCGTTCCCTCCGACGCGACGGGGAGCCGCGGCCGCCTTCCTGGCCGTAGCCTTCCTGGCCACGGCCGTCTCCACAGGAACCGCCTTCGCCGGCGCCGCCTTCTTCGCCGCCGCCTTCTTCGCCGGCGCCGCCTTCTTCGCCGCAGCCGCCTTCGCGGGCGCCGCATTCTTCGCCGCAGCCTTCTTCGGCGCCGCGGCCTCGGTCCCCCCCGCGCCGCCCGGGACCTCGCCAGCCCGGGTCGCCGACCGGTCGCTCCCCGCCCGCCGCACGCCGGGAGTCGGGACGCCGGGCGTCGGGACGCCCGGCGGCGGGGCGTCGGCGGACGGCGACGGTCGAGCGCGAGCAGGTCCCGCTCCCGGCGGCGGGGCGAGCGCCGACTTGATCTCGCCGAGCACGTCGGTGACCAGCGAGCCGACGCCGTCGACGACGTCGGCGAGGTCGTCGCGGCCCCTCCGGGCGAGCGAGCGCAGGAGCTCCCTGCGGCGGCGCGCGGCTCGCGCCGCGAGCTCGCGGCGGATCTCGGCGCGCACCGCCTCGCCGACCTGCTCTGCACGGCGGCGCGAGCGCGCCGCGACCTCCTCGAGCAGGTCCTCGATCCGCTCCCGGCCCGGCGAGTCGCCGAGCAGGCTGTGCGCCACCTCCTCGACCTCGGCGCGCCCTTGGCGGGCGAGACTCGAGCCGAGCTCGACCCCGCGGCGAAGCGCTGCTGCAAGTCGGTCGGCCGCGGTGTCGGGCGATCCCTGTTCCGGTCGCTCCTGGCGTGCCATACCGGTACCCTACCAGCCGCGCTTGCAATAGCTAGCGCGCCGGAGCACCGGCGCCGTCGCCGAGCCGGCCGCCGTCGAGGCCCTCACCGGAGAGCACGTCGCGCACGAGCTCGGCCAGGTCGGCCGCGACGAGGTCCGGGGCTGGATCGATCGTTCCGATGCCGGATGGAGTGACGCCGGAGAGGACGAGGGCGAACGGAGCGCCGAGCCGCCGGGCGAGGGCGCCGTCGGTCGAGGGCCGGTCGCCGACGACGACCTCGACCCGGCCGAGCCGCTCGGTCACGAGCGACGCCGCCGGCTCGTTCGGCTTGCCGGCGACGACCGCCTGGGCCCCGGTCGCGGCGAGCACGGCGGCAAGCACGCTCCCGGCTCCTGGCCTCAGCCCGTCGCTCACGGGGAAGGTGGCGTCGTCGTTCGTCGCGACGAGGCGCGCGCCGGCGCGCACGGCGCGCATCGCGGCCGTGAGGCGCCAGTAGTCGAGGCCGAGGTCGAGGCCGACGACGACCACGTCGACCGACCTCGCGGCGCGCGACGCCAGCTCGACCGCCTCCACGCCCCGGGCCTGAAGTGCCTCGTGGATGCCGGGGCCGCCGAGCACGAGCGCGCGCTCGCCCGCCCGACACAGCCGAGCCGCCGCCTCGGCCGAGGTGAACAGGTCGTCGGCGCCCGCCTCGAGGCCGTGCCGGGCCAGCTTGGCGAGGTGGTCGGCGCGGC
>DAHVLW010000184.1:0-6664 GCA_027320205.1 Acidimicrobiaceae bacterium | reverse complement strand
CGGCGCCGCGTTCGCCGAGCTGTTCGTCGAGGACCGCCGCTCGACCGGGATATCGCTCGACGACGGGCGGGTGGAGGAGCTCTCGTCGGGCCACGACCGCGGCGCAGGCGTGCGGGTCGTCGTCGGCGAGACGACGGGGTTCGCCCACACGGCGGACCTCTCGGAGCACGGCCTGCTCGCCGCGGCCGAGGCCGCTTCGGCGGTCGCCCGCGCCGGCGGCGGCGGGAGGCGCCAGGGCGGCCTCAGCGAGCGGTTCGTCGCCTCGCCGAACGCCGTCGCGACGCTGCCCGAGGACGTCGCCAAGGCCACCAAGGTCGAGCTGCTCCGCCGTGCCGACGACGCGGCGCGTTCGTCGCACCGCGCGGTCGTCCAGGTGACCGCCGGGTACGGCGACTCCCGCCGCCGGATCCTGGTCGCCAACTCGGACGGGTTGCTCACCGGCGACGACCAGGTCCGCACCCGCCTCGCGGTGATGTGCGTCGCGTCCGGCGACACCGGACTGCAGACCGGGTTCGAGAGCCTTGCGCTCACCATCGGCTTCGAGCTGTTCGACCGGTTCTCGGTCGAGGACACGGCGAGGGAGGCCGCCGAGCGGGCCGTGCGCAAGCTGTCGGCGCGCCCGGCGCCCGCGGGCGTCGTCCCCATCGTCGTGAAGAGCGGGACAGGGGGGATCCTCTTCCACGAGGCGTGCGGGCACGGCCTCGAGGCGGACCACGTCGTCAAGGACGCCTCTGCCTACAAAGGACGCCTCGGCGAGCTCGTGGCGAGTCCGCTCGTCACACTCGTCGACGACGGCACGCCGTCGGGGGAGTGGGGCACCTCGGCGATCGACGACGAGGGCCGGCCCTCGCAGCGCAACGTGCTGATCGAGAACGGCGTCCTCACCGACTACATGTGGGACGAGCTCCGGGCGCGGAAGGAAGGGCGCGCCTCGTCGGGCAACGGAAGACGTCAGAGCTACCAGCACCTGCCGATGGTGCGGATGACCAACACCTACCTGCAGCCGGGGAAGGACGACCCGGAGGAGATCCTCGCCCAGACGCCCTATGGCGTCTACGTCGCCAAGCTCGGCGGGGGCCAGGTGGACACCGCCACCGGTGACTTCGTCTTCGGGATGACCGAGGCGTACCTCATCGAGGACGGTCGCCTCACCGAGCCCCTGCGCGACGCCAACCTCATCGGCAACGGCCCCGACGTGCTCAGGAAGATCGACGCGATCGGAGACGACTTCGCGATGTGCCCGGGCACCTGTGGCAAGGACGGCCAGAGCGTGCCAGTCGGCTGCGGTCAGCCGACCCTCAGGGTGACCGGGGTCACCGTCGGGGGGACGGCGCGTGCCTGAGCTGCTCGACATCGCGACGCGCCTCGCCGGGCTTGCGCGACCGGGCGAGCAGGTCGAGGCCTATGCCGCATGGCATCGGGACACCGATGTACGTGCCTACGGCGGGGAGATCGAGTCCCTGTCCTCAGCGGAGTCCTCGGGTGTGGGCGTCCGGGTCGTCGCCGGCGGCCGTCAGGGCTTCGCCTACGTCGGGAGCCTCGACGACCGGCTCGCCGAAGAGGTGCTCGCCGAGGCCCGGGACAACGCGACGTTCGCGACCGAGGACGACCATGCCGGGCTCGCCGAGCCGGACGGCGTCGCGGCCGCGGCGCTCGAGCTCTACCACGACGGTCTGCCGGGAGTGCCGACCGCCGACAAGGTCGCCCTCGTTCTCGATCTCGAGGCGCGCACCCGCGCGCTGGACCGGCGGGTGCGGCAGGTGGTGAGCGCCGACTACGGCGACGGCGTCACCGAGTCGGCAATCGCCACATCGACGGGCATCGCCGCCGCGAGCCGGCGCACGACGTGCTACCTCGGCGTCGATGCCGTCGCCGGCGACGGGGAGGAGACCCAGACCGGCGACGGCTACTCGGTCGGCCGCGGCTTTGCCGAGCTCGACGCCTCCGCCGCCGCCCGGGACGCCGTCGTGCGCGCGACGCGCCTGCTCGGCGCGCGCAAGCCGGTGAGCGCCCAGCTCGACGTCGTGCTCGACCGCAGGGTGACGGCGACGCTTCTCGCCGTGCTGGCGAGGACGCTGTCGGGCGAGGAGGTGGCCAAGGGCCGATCGCTCTTCGCCGGCCGGCTCGGCGAGGACGTCGCCATGGGCGCGGTGACCCTGGCCGACGACCCGACCGATCCGGAAGCCTTCGGCGCTGCCCCCTACGACGCCGAGGGACTGGCCTCGAGGCGCAACATGCTCATCGATGCCGGACGTCTTGCCGGTTTCCTGTACGACACCTACTCGGCGCGCCTCGCGGGGACGCGCTCGACCGCCTCGGCGGTGCGGGCCGGGTTCAAGTCGACGCCGGAGGTCGGGGCGCGGGCCCTGTCGCTCCTGCCCGGCGAGGTCGGGCAGGAGGCGGTGATCCGCCTGGTGGGAGACGGCCTGTATGTCCAGGGGGTGAGCGGCGTGCACTCCGGTGTCAACCCGGTGAGCGGCGACTTCTCCGTCGGCGCCGTCGGTCTCCTGATCCGGGGGGGCGAGCTGGCCGAGCCGGTGCGGGAGGTGACGATCGCCTCGACGATCCAACGCATGCTCCAGCACGTGCTTGCCGTCGGATCCGACGTCGAACGCCTGCCGGGCGTTGCAGCCGGGGTGAGCCTCGCGGTCGGCGGGATGTCGATGAGCGGCGAGTAGGACCGCTTCAGGAGGCGGCAGCCGCTCTCGCGCTCTTCGTCTCGGAGCCGCTCGCCGCCGGGCTCGCCGCGACGGAGCCCTTCGACGAGCTCGAGTCCTTCGTCCCCGGAGCGGAGCTCTCCTTGCCGGAGCCGCTCGCCGAGGTCGAGGCGCCCGTGCCGGAGCTCGAGCCGCTCTCGCCCGGCGCAGGCTTCGAGCTCGAGCTGCTCGATCGGCTGTCGGTGCGGTAGAAGCCGCTTCCCTTGAAGACGATGCCGATGCTCCCGAATACCTTGCGCAGCTCACCCTCGCAGGCCGGGCACTCGGTGAGGGACGGCTCGGCGAATCCCTGCACCACCTCGAGATGCTCTCCGCAGGAGCGGCAGGCGTACTCGTATGTCGGCATGGTCGCCTCCGGTTCGACCGCTCGGGGGCGGCCCGGTGTAGCTGGCACTCTGGCTATGTGAGTGCCAAGTATACCGGCGGCAGGTCGCGCGGCCGGACCCGGGCCGGCGCGCCCGGAGGTCCCGCCCCCGGCTTGCCTGCGCTCCTGGTGACCAGGCATGTCGCGCTTCCAACGCGTAGAGTGGACCGAATGTCGGAGCGCAGCCTGGCCAACGTCGACCCGCTCGGGCGCGCGCGGATGGTCGACGTCGCGCCACGCGAGGCGACGCACCGCCGCGCACTGGCGCGCTGCAGGGTCACGATGCTCCCCGAGACGACCGCCAAGGTCGCGAGCAACGCGATCACGAAGGGCGACGTCCTCGGTGCGGCCCGCATCGCCGGGATCCAGGCGGCGAAGCGTGCGTCGGACCTCATCCCGCTGTGCCGGCCGCTGCTCGTCGGGAGCGTGCAGGTCAACTTCACGATCGGCGACGACGCCGTCGAGGTCGAGGCGCAGGTCGAGACGTTCGACCGCACCGGCGTCGAGATGGAGGCGCTCACCGCCTGCGCTGTCGCGGCGCTGACCGTCTACGACATGTGCAAGTCGTCGGACAGGACCATGTCGATCGGCGACCTGTGCCTATGGGAGAAGACCGGGGGGCGGTCGGGGACCTGGCGGCGGGTCGACGAGTTGGAGCGCGTCGCCCCGGCCTGAGCGCTGCTGCCTGATGCGTCCGGCGTGCGCCCGCAGCGCAGCCGGGCGTGCGGGTCCACCCGTTCGGGCCCACGGTCCACTACCGTTTGGGAACTGCCCGTCCGGGCGGCTCGACATACAGGGGCAGGATTGGTCGTCGCAGTTCTCGTCGTCGTGTGGTTGGTCGCCTTGGCGGTGATCGGGCTGCGACGACTCCCGGAGTGGCGGGCCCGGGCGTCGATCGCCGGCTACGGGCGGCGGACCTCGCTGATGCGCCGATTCCGGGCGCCGGAGTCGCTGCTCGTGTCGGTTGGTGCCGGCCGCGGGAGCCCCCGGCGTGCCCACCTTTCACCGGCGGCGCGCGCCCGGCTCGAGGGTGCAAGGCGTGCCCGGGAACGGGAGCTCGTCGCGCGTCGGCGGCGCGTCCTCGGCACGATCGGAGCCGCCCTCGCCGGAAGCTTCGTGCTCGGCGCAATCCCCCCGATCCGACCTCTCTGGTACGTCTCGCTCGTGTCGCTGCTCCTCGCTCTCACGTACGTCGGGCTGCTCGCCTGGAGTCGCCAGCGGGCAGCGGCGGAGAGCGCTCTGGCCGAGCGCGCCGAGAAGGTCGTGCCGCTCGATCCGTCCGGAGCCCGGTCGGGACCTGCCGCAACGGGCGTGGCCGCGAGCGGGCGGCGGTCCTCGCCGCTTCCGCCAGCTCGGCCGGCGTTCGTCGTGCTCGACATGCACGGCTGAGACGTCAGCCCCGGGCTCCTCCGGCGACGAGCTCGGCGAGACCGTCGACGACATCGACCAGCTCACCAGTCTCGATCAAGAGGAGCCTTGCCCCTTCGCGTGCACCGATCCGCGCCGACAGCGCCATGTGCAGGGCGCGAGGCGGTTGGAGGGCCAGCGTGCCCGCGCGATTCCCGTCCTTCGGTGCAGCGGCGATCTCACCGAGGCCCCGACGAGCGAGCCTGCGAGCTCAGAGCGCTCCGGCACGCCACAGGCCGTGTAGCCGCTCGACAGGTTGGATCGCAGAAGGTGCGCCGTCACGGCGAGCCTGCAGAAGCCGGCAAACGCGCCGGTCGCGACACCGGGGTTGATCCGGCGCCTCCGCGGCTCCGCGAGCGACCGGGCGACGGCCGCCTCGCAGCTCGACCGGGCGAGGCGCACGGCGCGGGCGTGCCCTCGCAAAGCGTGCTCGCCCGGCGAGGAGCCTCGGGCGATGGCCTCGAGGACGAGAGCGAGCCCGGCGGTGCACATTCCGGCGAGTTCGGCCACCGGCGGTCGCGAGGTGGGCGTGCGCGCCCGGGCTGGCGATGCCCTCGGCGAGGACGGCGGCGGCGGCGAGCCGCAGCGCGTGCCGGAAGGCCGTAGAGCGGAGCGTCATGCTGGCACGAAGCGTGGCGAGATGGGATCGCACCAGTCCCGACGCCCGGAGCGGCAGCCTGTCCCGAGGTCCGGACAGCGGCACCGGCGCGGCGACGGTTCCCGCGGCCAGCCGCATCACGGCGCGCAGCTGACCCCCGAGCGCGGGGAGCCGCGCCTCGAGCGCGGCAGCGACCGCCGCCGCTGCCGGCGAGCTGGCGCTGCTGCCGAGCTCCTGGTCGCGGGCCGCGGCGAGGCCGGTCGCGGCAGCGGAGATGCGCTCGAGCACCGCGTCGAGGCTGGTCCCGCCCGCGTCCCCCGAACGGTCCAGCATCGGCGCGACCTTTCCGAGCACGTCGGTCGCAGCATCGAGCGCGCCGGCAAGATGCGACGGCCACGTCGTCTCGCCCGGCGCGAGCCGTCCGAGCTGGCCGGCGAGCGGCTCGAGGGTCATGAGCTCGACGCGCAGTCGCCGACCCTGGTCCACGAGGCTCAGCAACCGCCCAGCGTCGGCCCTGCACAACAGGACCGGTGCCCAGACCAGCTCTTCCGCCCTGTCCAGCGCCAGCCCGGCGCGCAAGGTCCAGCTTGCGGGACCGGCCCGGGCCACCTCGGCGAGGCAGGCGTAGGCGTCGGCGGCGGCGCGTCGTTGGAGGGCGAGGGCGGGCGGCCACCGCGCGATCAGGACGAGGACGAGGACGACCTGGACGGCGCCACCGGCGGCGACCGCGGTGGCGACCTTACCCGCGCTCGCGGCGTTCTCGGCAAACCGCCCGAGGAGGACGAATGCCATCGTCGCCTGGACGCCGACCGTCGAACCGCCATCGCCGACATCGCCGATGGCGACGAGCAGGCCACCGCCGAAGGCCCACAGTGCGAGGACCGCGAGGTGGAGCCATTGCTCACTGGCGGTCATCGAGACGACAAACGCGGAGAGCGAGGCGCCGCCGGTCGTGACGAGCATCGGACCGACGGGTCGCGCCGGGGCCGCCTGCGAAGGACGGGAGCGACGCGAGAAGGGCGCCGACGGTCGCAGCCGCGGCTAGCCGTCCCCGACGACTGGGAGCGCCGCCGCCGCGACGACGAGTCCCAGGGCGACACGCAGGGCAGGGCGCGGCGCGAGGCCTGTCGCGTCGAACCGCATCGCGCTTGCCATTGTCCTGGCGATCGCGCACCGACGAGCGGGGGATGCGAGGGCTCGACGGTACGGCACCACCACATCCTGCCCAGGCCAGTTGGCGGCCGGCCGAGCTTGGCGGAGGCCGGCGGCCGCCCGTGCTGCTGCAGGGCTGCCCTGGACTATCCTGAGCTGCCGGAGTGGCAGGCCACGCCGAAGGGCCCCGCTCGTGACCCGGTAACTCGGGGGTGTAGCTCAGCTGGTAGAGCGCCACGTTCGCAACGTGGAAGTCGGCGGTTCGAGTCCGCTCACCTCCACCAAGAGGTCTTCACGTTTTGGTGAGGACCCCCTTCACGTTTGGGCCCTCGCCATCATGCCAGGGGACTGTGACACGCATGGCTGACGCGCTCAGAGCTGCCGGAGGGTCGTCGAGCGTCCTCGGGCCGTGTGGGAGCTCGGGTC
>DAHVLW010000109.1:0-5338 GCA_027320205.1 Acidimicrobiaceae bacterium | reverse complement strand
GAGGCGCGTATCTCGTAGCCCGTCACGTTCATCGCCGCGATCACCTCCCCGGACGGCGCATGCACCGGCATCCCCACCGCGACGAGGCCATTCTGCAGCTCGCCGGCGATGATGGCGTAGCCTTTCGTCCGAGTCTCCTGCAGCGCCGCGACGAGCTTGCGCCGGTCCGTGAGCGTGTCGCTCGTGTGGCGCCGCAGCCGGGTGCGCTCGAGGTAGGCGGCGAGTGCGTCCTCGCCGAGCGCGGCGAGCAGCACGCGTCCGAGCGAGGTGCAGTAGGCGGGGTCCCGGGCACCGATCTCGACGCTCACGGTCATGACCCGCTGCGGCGAGACGTGCGCGACGTAGGCGATCTCGTCGTCGTCGAGCACGGCGAGCGAGCACGACTCCTGCACCGTGTCGGCGAGCACGTTCATGTGGGGCTCTGCGAGCTCGGGCACGGCGAGGCCCGAGAGGTAGGCGTTGCCGAAGTCGAGCACGCGTGGGCGGAGCGAGAACTCGCGGCCGCGGCTGCGCACGTAGCCGAGCTCCACGAGGGTGAGAAGAAAGCGGCGCGCCGCTGCACGCTTTAGCCCGGTGGCGTTGGCGACGTCGGTGAGGGTGAGGGTGCTCCGCTGCTCGGCGAATGCCCGCAGCACGGCGAGGCCGCGCTCGAGGGACTGCACGAACTCCGTGCGGTTCTCCTCGGCTTCTGCCGTCTGCTGTTCAACGGGTTGCAATGAAGTCGGTCCCCTCGTTCGTCGACGCGGCCCTGACGTTAGTAGCGGGCCTCCGTCAGGCACACATAGAGACCGTCGGGGTCCTCGAAGTAGGCGTAGGACCACTCGCCCGATCCGACGTCGAGCGTCTGCGGCTCGCCGTAGAAGCGCACGCCGGCGCGCGTCAGCTCCTCGACGCTGCGACGGAGGTTGCTGACGCCGATGCCGAAGTCCATCGGCCCCGCATGCCCGAAGTCGCCCCGGCAGTCGAAGGTCTCGGCGAGGCGCACGGGCTCGATGCCGGCGCCCTGCCCCGGAAGGCAGAGGATCATGTGCTGGCGGGGCATCTCGCGCGGGTACCACGGCCGCATCGGCTCGAAGAACCCGTCGGACTCGAAGACGAGCTCGGTGAAGCCGAGCCCGGCGTAGAACTCGCGGGTCGTCTGCATGTCGCGCACGCCGAAGGCGACGTGGTTGACGCCCTCAAGACGTGGCTCGCCCGGGAGCGCCTGCCAGAGCCCGGTCCACTCGATGAGCTCGACCTTGCCGCCCTCGAGGTCGGCGACGTAGGAGAGGTCGACGGCGACGTCGAAGGGTGCGAGCACGGCGGACACCGGTTCCATGAGCTCCCGGCAGCCCGACGCGACGAGCTCCTCGTGGACCTTCGCGACGCCGCGGGCGTGCAGGCACGCCTCCGCGATGCCGATCTCGCCGTAGCCGATCCCGGGAGGAAGCGGTGGCGTGCCGCCGTCCTCCAGCAGCTGCACGAGCTTGACCCGTCCGGGGCCGAGCGGCGTGACGTGCCGGCTCTGCAGCATCGCCACACGGGCGCGGGTCCGCCGGCGGCGCGTCAGCTCCTCGATCCCGGGCAGCTCGCCACGGTAGTCGAACAGCAGGTCGCTGAAGCCGAGCTGCCGGTCGAAGAATTCGAGCGCGCCGTCCATGTCCGACACGCCGATGCCGACGTGATCGATGCCGAAGAACATCTGCGTGGTCCCCTTTCAGGCGGGCGCGTACGGACGGGCGGCGCCGTCACTCGGTCAGAAGCTCCGCCGCGACGAGCGCCTCTTGGACTTCGGCGGCAGCGGCGGGATCGGTGATGGGCAGTCTCGGCCGGCGCACCGTCCCGCCGGGCTGGCCGAGCAGGCCCATCACGAGCTTCAGCTCGCTCTGGTAGGCGCCGTGCACGCCCGCCCAGCCGCCGGGCAGCCACAGATGGGGGAAGAGCTGCTCGTTGCGACGCGCGTGCGCCAGGCAGGCATCGTGCTCGCCGCGCCAGTGCGCCTCCCAGAACTCGCCGTCGGCGGCACCGAAGACGCTGCCGCCGCCGATGAAGCCGTCGCCTCCCACGCTCGAGAGCACCTCGTGACCGCGCGCGGTCATGTAGGGGCCGAACACGCGCGCCCGGTCGACCACGCGCCTCGTCGTCTCGTAGAACTGCTCGGCGTTCGGGGTGCTGTCCTTCACTGCCACCACGTTCTCGAGATCGACGAGCCGGTCGGCGAGGTCGGGACCGATCTCGACATTCGTCCCGTGGGGCCAGTTGTAGACGAGCAGCGGCGCGTCGACGCTCGCCGAGATGTCGCCGTAGTAGGCGACGAGCTCGTCGGGGAACGGCTTCGCGTACGGCGGTGCGCTCGCCTCGACGCCGTCGGCGCCGACAGCCATCGCGTGGCGCCCGAACTCGGCGACCTGCTCGGCGGTGTAGGCGGTGCAGCCGATGACGACGGTCATGCGGCCGGCGACCTGCGCGACTGCCGTCTCGGCGACGAGGCGGCGCTCGGCGTCGGACTGGGAGAACCATTCGCCGACCGTGCCGTTGATCAGCACGCCGTGCAGGCCGCAGCCGACGTAGAAGTCGAGAAGCCGGCGCAAGCTGTCGGTGTCGACGCGCTCGCCCCCCTCGGTGAACGGCGTCGGGCAGGAGGCCCAGTAGCCCTTCCAGTCGATGTCGTTGCGGTCCACTTGGTTCTCCGGTTTCTCGCGCTGGTCGTGGTCAGAGGCGGGCGAGCCGCTCGGGCGAGTACGCCTCGGGCACCGCCGTGGCCCCGCCCGACACGAGCTGCTCGGCGAGCAGTCGGGCGACGAGCGGCCCGAGGGTGAAGCCGGTCGTCGCCAGGCACATGTAGTAGCCCGGGAGGCGTCGGAACTCGCCGATGATCGGCATGAGGTCGTCGACGAAGGTCATGACACCGGTCCACATGTGGATCACGCGGACGTCCTTCAGGAGCGGCATGACGCGCACCGCGACCGCCGCGTTGCCCGCCGCGCTCTGCCAGCGGACCGAGTAGCGCTGCGGATCGGGCTCGGGGCGGGCGGGCCAGCCGCCCCCGATGATGAAGGTCCCGTTGGCGGCCTGCTTCAGCGTCAGGCGACGCCCGATGTGCTGGAGCATCGGCGTGAGGATGTGCTCGCGTGGCTCGGTGACGTTCACGTGTAGGCCCTCGGCGCGCACGGGGAGCGAGAGTCCGCTCGTCGCGCACAGCGCGTTCGCCCATGCCCCGGCGGCGTTCACGACACGGTGGGCGCCGATCGTCCCCTTGTCGGTGCGCACCCGAAAGCGTGTCGCGCCGGGCGCGTCGGCCGCCTCGATGCCGAGCACCCGGACGTGCGTGCGGAAGGCGGCGCCGCGTTCGCCGGCCCGGACGGCGAACGCCGGGGCCGCGTACAGCGGGTTCGCGTGGCCCTCGCGGGCGCAGTAGGAGGCGCCGGCGAGGTCGTCGGCGAGGAAGGGCGCGAAGGAGCGCAGCTCCGCGGCCGAGAGGACTTCGGTTTCGAGCCCGGCCTCCTTCTCGATCACCTGCTTCGTGGTGAGGACGTCGAACTCCTCGGGCGTCTCGGCGACCATGAGCCCCCCGGTCGTGTGCACCCCGAGGTCGGCATCGAGCTGGCCCTCGAGCTCGGGCCAGAGCGCGGCGGCCGCCGAGTGCAGGCGGACGTCGAGCAGCAGGCGCTCGTGGTCGTGTACTGTGCCGGACCCGGACAGCTGGTGGATCGCGATCTGGAAGTGGAAGCTTCCGGCGTTCGTGCCCGACGCCTCCCGGTTCAGCTCGCCGCGTTCGAGCACGACGACCTCGACGCCGGCCGAGGCGAGGTAGTACGCCAGCGCGCACCCGGCGAGACCCCCGCCGACGATCGCGACGTCGGTCTTTTCGGGGAGCTCGCCCGTGAGGTCTGTCGCCCGCGGCCAGAGCACGGGTCGGGGACGGCACGTCCCGTCCGGAGCGGCGGTCGGGGAGTCATCCACGGGTGAACAACCCCGCGTCGCGGATCGTGTCGTCGGCGAGCGCGCCGAGCGGCACCGGCCGCACCGGCGGGCGCGCCGTCGCGCCCGGGACGTCCTTCAGCGGCACCCCGCTGCGGCGGGCGACGAGCGCGGCGATGTGACGGCTGCAGTTGCGTCCCTGGCACAGCCCCATGCCGGCGCGCGTGTAGCTCTTGATGACGTTGACGTCCGCGGAGGAACGGACGGCCCGCTCGAGGTCGCCGTGCACCACCTCCTCGCAGCGGCAGACGACTGTCTCGGGTGTTGCGAGCTCGTAGATCCCCTCGCCGACGCCATAGAGACGGAGCAGCGCCCGTCGGAAGCGCTCCTTGCCGGCAAGGAGGCGGCGCTGTGGCGCCGCGAGCCGCTCGGCGTCGGTAGTGCTGAGCGCGCCGAGGTCGCGGGCGAGGCCGATGGCGGCGAGACGACCCTGGGCCTTCGCCACCGGCGCGCCGCGCACGCCGGTTCCGTCCCCGGCCGCCGAGATGCCCTCGACGGTCGTGCGCTGCCACTCGTCGACGACGACGACGGGCCCACCGAGGTCGTCGTCGTCGACGAACGCGCACCCGAGGAGACGGAAGAGCTCTGCCGAGGGTACGAACCCGTAGCCGACGCAGACGGTGTTGACCGCGAGGCGCTCCTCGCTGCCGGCGATCGGGCGCCATTCGTGGTCGACCGCGCTGTGGACGATCTCCTCCACCCGAGCGTCGCCCTCGGCGCGCACGATGATGCGCCCGTAGCGGAGCGGCACGCGGGCCCGGACGAGCTGGGCGCGGTAGCGCAGGCCGTCGGCGAGGAGCTCGGTGTTGCCCCTGCCGGCGGCGAGCAGAGCCACGACGTCGGCCGGGCGCGGCGCGGGCCCCGCTTCGAGCGCGAGGACGACGTTGACGCCGTAATGGTGCAGCTGCGCGGGGAAGGCGAGCGCGAGCGGGCCGCTCCCGACGAACGCGACGCGATCACCCGGCGAGACGCGCGACGCCTTGACGAGCGCCTGGGCGCCGCCAGCGGTGATGACGCCGGGGAGGTCCCATCCGGGGAAGACGACCGGGCGGTCGTGGGCCCCGGGCGAGATCAGGACGCGTCGTGCGGCGAGCGTCGTCGTCTCGCCGCCCGCGGCGAGACAGACCGCCGTCGTGCCCCGCAGCGACAGGACGGTGGTGCCGCTGCGGAGCTCGGCGCCCGACGCGGCGGTGTCCGCGCGGAGCTGCGCGCCGCGGGCGTGGTCGCGCCCGAGAAGGCGCGCCTTGGTGATGCGGAACCCGCGGCCGGGCTGGCGGTAGATCTGGCCGCCAAGGCTCGCCCGCTCGTCGACGAGAACGGTGCGCAAGCTGCAGCGCGCCGCGACGCCGGCCGCCGAGAGCCCGGCGGGGCCGCCGCC
>DAHVLW010000089.1:0-3191 GCA_027320205.1 Acidimicrobiaceae bacterium | reverse complement strand
CGCACTCGGGGCACGGCTCCGCTACGACCTCGACGGCGCGCTTCAGGCTGCGCGCCTCCTCGAAGCGTCGATGGCGTCCCTTCTTCACGAGCAGCTCCCCGCTTACGTGCGAGCGTGCCGGTCACCGTCTGGCGGAGGCGGCCGGACCGTGCGCGCTACGCAGCTCGAAGCCCAGCGGCCGGACCGATGTCAGGACCCTGGTGCCTAACTTGCAGCATACTCCCGGTGCCGCCCCGGGCGGCAGCGACGACGGAGCGGGCCGCGTCGCCTCGGGCGGCGCCGGGGGAGGGGCGGCGCGGGCATGCAAGCGCACCCGGTCGGACCGCGCGCTTTCCTCCCGGTTAGGTTGGAGCCGTGGCCGCCGAGTTCGATCCCACGGCGATGGTCGCCAGGTTCAGGGAGCGGGCGGCCGCCGTGCGCCGGCGCGGCCTCCCGCCGGTCGAGGGCGCCGAGCGCCAGCGGATCCTCGAGCAGATGCAGCTCGACTACACGGACTTCGCAATGCTCGGCGACGCCGAGGCGAGCCTCGAGGACGGGATCCTCGTCCTCACGGTCGACCTCCGCCCGCCCGGCCAGCAGGCGACGCCTCAGGGCACGGGCGCAGCACCGGGAGCAGGAGCAGGCGGCGAGCCGGCAGCAGCAGGCGAGCCCGCGGGGTAGGGGCGCCGGGACCGCTCCTCGAGCACGAGCGACTCCCCTCCCTCGAGCGCCAGCGCCGCATCGCCTGCGGCAAGGCGGCGCAGCTGCTCTCCGACCAGATCGGCGCGCCACGAATGCACGAGCCGTCCCCCCGGCTCGTCCTGGAAGAACGCCGCGACGTCGGCCCGGGTGGCGAGCAGCGACGAGTCGATCTCCAGCCGGTGCGCCTCCTCACCGAGCCACGCGCCTGCGAGGGCGGCGGCGGCGCGCGCCACCGGCTCGCCATGCGCGGCCGGCGGGTTGCGGACCTTCGACGCCGGGAGCGCGACCCCCTCGGCGACCGCCTCGAGCAGCTCGGACACCACGCTCGGGCCGAGCTGACGCGGATCGAGGTTGCGCACGTGGTCGAGGTCCGACCGCGAGGTCAGCGGGTGGTGGGCGATGGCGACAAGCGCCAGGTCCGACAGCACGTAGCGCGTCGGCTGGTCGAGCGCCTGCGCCCGCCGTTCCCTCCAGGCGGCGACGCACTGGGCGACGGCCCGGGCCCGTCCGTGCAGCTGCCGAGCATGGCGGAGCCTCCACCACGCCTCCTCAGGCACCACGGGCGACCGCGCCCTACCGAGAAGGAGGGCGCACTCCTCCTCCGACCACGCCTGCCGGCCGAGCGTCTCGAGCCGCGCCGCGATCGCGCGTTCGAGCTCGAGGAGGAACCGCACGTCGTCTGCCGCGTAGCGCCGTTGCGCCTCGGTGAGCGGCCGACGGGTCCAGTCGGTGAGCTGGTCGCCCTTCTCGAGGCGTATGCCGAGGATCCGGTCGGCGAGGTTGGAGAGCGACGGGCTGCTCAGCCCGAGGAATCCCGCGGCGAGCTGGGTGTCGCAAAGGCGCGCCGGCCCTCGGCCGCACGCCCGATCCAGCACCTCGAGATCCTGGTCGGCGGCGTGGATCACCGCGAGCCCGTCCCCGGCGAGCACGGCGGCGAGCGGCGCCACGTCGACCGCGAGGGGGTCGACGAGTGCGATCCCCCCCACCCAGGCGACCTGGAACAGGGCGAGGCGGGGGTAGTAGGTCCGTTCGCGGTGGAACTCGGTGTCGAGGGCGTAGGCCGGCGCGCCGAGGAGCTCGTCCACGAGGGCATCGAGCGCCCCGGCGTCGTCGACGACCCGGTAGTCGGGCGTACCCCGCTCCACCGGCTCCCGGACGCGTCGGGCCGCCACCTCAGCCGCCGTAGTTCATGCGGGTGTCCTCGCTTCGCAGCACCTCGACCTCCTCGCCCTTCTCGCCGAAGACGGCATCGAGCACCTCGCCGACGAGGAGCGAATGGGAGCCGAGCTCGACCTCGCGCTCGAGGCGGCAGTCGAGGACGGCGGCCGCTCCTGCCGGAGTCGGACAGCCGGTCGCCGGCGCGTCGAGGCAGGCGACGCCGCTCAGCGTCCCGGCCTCGGGATCGTCGATCGCGGGCTTGGCGAAGATCCTGACGAGCGCGCGGTCGTCCCGCGAGAGCAGCGAGAGGGCGAAGCTCCGGCCTTCTCGCACGAGGCCGAGCGTGACCGAGCCCGACTCGACGGCGACCCCGACGAGCTTCGGCTCGGAGGCGAGCTGCACGGCGAGGTTGCACGTCATGAGGTTGCGACGCGTTCCTGCCCTGCTGCCGAGCAGGTACAGGCCGGTCGGCATCCGCCACAGCACCCTCCGCCGGCGCCGGTCGTAGTCGACCGGATCGATCCCGAGCGGGAACGGGCCGATCAACTGGGGGTGCGGCGTCATCTCCCCGTAACCTACCGCCCAGGCACGCCGAGCGTCCTGAGCCGCCGGTCCGCGGCGTCGAGCGCAGCATTCGCCCTGCGCAGCTCCGCCTCGTACCGGTCGAAGCCCCCGTGGGCGAACGAGCTCGCCTCGGAGCAGTCCTGCGCCGCACGGGTGTAGTCGAGATAGGCGTCGTTGAGGGCGGTCGTCAACGTCTGGTCCGGGGTCGGCAGCTCCCCGTAGGCGGTCCCGGAGTCCGCTCCGAGCCCGTCGCAGGCGGTGTGGGTCGCCCCGAGCTTCCGTGCCGCGATGCCCCGGCCGATGTCCTGCACGTCGGCCCGGATGGTGGCGTCGTTCGTGACGAGGCTCGATCCCGACACCCACTCGGCGACCCGGTGGGCGTGGCTGCCGCTGTAGCCGGAGCAGGCTGCGAAGGCGAGCCCCGCCACGGCGACGACCACGATGGCCCGGGCACCTGCGCGAGCAGCGTCCGCAGCGCGTCGTGCCGTCATCGCCGTCCGGGCCACGCGGGCGGCGCGGGCGCCGGCGACCTCACGCGAAGTCGAGGAGGTGCACCTCGCGCCGCCCGCGCCGCAGCAGCACGTAGCGCCCGCCGATGAGGTCGTCGCGCGTCAGCCGGGCGCCGTCGGGGGGCACGCGGTGGCCGTTCACGTAGGCTCCGCCCTGGGCGATCGCCGTGCGCGCCGCCGAACGCGAGGGCGACAAGCCACAGCTCGCAAGGGCTGCGGCGAGATCGAGCCCGCCGTCGAGATCCGAGCGCGGGCGCACGGAGACCGGCGCGTCGGCGG
>DAHVLW010000077.1:0-1747 GCA_027320205.1 Acidimicrobiaceae bacterium | reverse complement strand
AGGCGGCCGAGGTGTTGCCGACCTCGGCGACGTCGACGAACACCTTCTCGTGCGGCACGCCGAGGCGGTTGGCGACGGCCATCATGATGCGCTCGTTCGCCTGGTGGGGAACCACGAGCGCCACGTCCTCGGGACGCATGCCTGCCTTCTCGAGCAGTTCGCCGCAGGCCCCCGCCATCCCGGTGACCGCCCGCTTGAAGACCGCCTGGCCGCTCGCCATCTTGATGAAGTGCCGGCGTCCGGCGAGGGTCTCCTCGGAGGGCGGGTCCACGCTGCCGCCGCCCGGGATCGTGAGCAGGTCGGCCTGCGTGCCGTCGAGCTCCAGCACCGAGCCGAGGATGCCCGGCTCGTCGGAGGGCTCGACCAGCGCGGCGCCGGCCCCATCCCCGAACAGCACGCAGGTCGCGCGGTCGGTGAAGTCGAGCACGCGCGACAGGCTCTCGGCGCCGATCACGAGCACGCGCTCGGCGGCGCCCGCCTGCACCTGCGCGGCGGCGACCGAGAGCCCGTAGACGAACCCGGAGCAGGCGGCGTTCAGATCGAAGGCCGGGCACGAGATCTCGAGCATGGCCTGGACGAACGTCGCGGCCGAGGGCATCGGGCGGTCGGGCGTGAGGGTCGCGACCACGATGAGGTCGACCGCCTCGGCGGGAACGCCGGCGGCCTCCAGGGCGCGCCGGGCGGCGTCGGTGCCGAGCGAGGCCGTCGACTCGCCCTCGCCGACGAAGTGGCGCGCCCGGATGCCGGTCCGGCTCCGGATCCACTCGTCGGAGGTGTCGAGGAAGCTCTCGAACCAGCTGTTCGGCACCAGCCGTGCCGGCAGCGCCGACCCGACGGCCGTGATCCGGGCGTTGCGAAGCGACGTCATCCCTCGTCCTTTCCCTCGCCGGCTCCCGGCGTCGCCGGTCCCGGTGCCTCCTCGAGCCAGACCAGCGGCTGTCCCCGCGCCACCGGCTCGCCGTCGCGGACCAGCACGCCGGCGAGGCGCGCCTCCGCCGGCGCGAGGACCTGGTGGTTGGTCGGCCCGGACTCCACCACGGCCAGCGGCTGCCCGGCCGACACCCACTCGACGCCGCCCTCGAAGCGCACGGCCGGCAGCAGGCGGAGCCGGCCGGCGACCGGCGAGACGACCAGGCGGAACGCCAGCGGGGCGTGTTCGCCGATCCGGTGGGTCGCGCCCTCGGCTGCCTCGTCGCCCGGCGGCGGGTCGGGCACGATCGTGAGGTCGTCGGGTGGCGTCACGCCGAGGTCAGGCGCCATCGCTCGCGCGCCGGATCTCGTCGGCCACGGCCTTCGCCTGCTCGGGGTTGCCCACCGCCCGGATGTTGCCCCCCTCGATCGTCCGGCGCGCAAGCTTAGCAAGAACGTCCCCGGGGCCTGCCTCGACGAACCAGGTGACACCGTGCTCGGCCATCGCCTTGACCGAGGAGTCCCAGCGGACCGGCGAGACGAGATGGCGGGAGAGCAGGTCGCGGAGGGCCACCGGGTGCGAGGTGGGCTTGCCGTTGACGTTCGGCACCAGGTGGAAGCGCGGCTCGCGGAAGTCGACCCGCGAGATCGCCTCGCGAACCGGCCCGAGGGCCGGCTCCATCAGGGGGGAGTGGAAGGCGCCCGCGACCCGCAGGCGCATCGCGCGCCCGCCGCGCGACCGGGCGAGCTCCTCGGCGCGCTCGATCGCCGTCACCGAGCCCGACAGCACGGTCTGCTGGGGTCCGTTCTCATTCGCGACCGCCAGGGTGTCGCCGCG
>DAHVLW010000176.1:0-6211 GCA_027320205.1 Acidimicrobiaceae bacterium | reverse complement strand
GTGGTGAGCGCCGTCGAGGGCGTCCAGGTCCAGACGCGCAACCTCTGGCGCCTCGCAGAGCGCCTGCGGCGGCCCCGCATCATCTTCGTCAACAAGCTCGACCGGGAGCGGGCCGATTTCGAACGGACGCTCGACGAGCTGCGCGACGCCTTCGGGAGCGGCATCGCGCCGCTCGAGCTGCCGATAGGCGCCGAGTCCGAGTTCCGCGGCGTCGTCGACCTGCTCGCCGACACGGCGACCGTGTACGAAGGGGGGAAGCCGGCCGTCGTGCCCATCCCCGACGACATGGCGCCGCGGGAGCACCGGGTCCACGACAGCCTCGTCGAGGGCATCGTCGTCGCCGACGACGAGCTCATGGCGCGCTACCTCGACGGCGACACTCCCTCGACGGCCGAGCTCGAGCTGACGCTCGCCCGCGGCGTCACCGATGCGACGGTGATACCCGTCGTCTGCGGCTCGGCAACAGCCGAGATCGGCCTGGAGCGCCTGCTCACGCTCGTCTGCGAGGTCACACCCGACCGGAGGTCGAGTGCCCAGGCCGGCGACCAGCGGGTCGAGATCGTCGCCGATCCCTCCGGCGAGCCGCTCGCCCAAGTCCTGAAGACGATCGTCGACCCCTTCGTCGGCAAGATCTCCCTGCTCAAGGTGCTTTCGGGCACGCTTCGCCCAGACGTCGTCCTGACGAACACCCGCGCCCACGCCGATGAGCGGCTCCACCTCCTCCAGTCGCTCCAGGGCAAGGAGGTGACGCCGGTCAGCGAAGCGCCAGCCGGGGACCTCGTCGCGGTGCCGAAGCTCGCCGCCTCGCAGGCCGGCGACACGCTCGCGCCGAAGTCCTCGCCCGTCGTCGTGGACGTCCCGCCCCGTCCCGGGGGGATGCTCTCGATCGCCGTCAGGCCCCGGACGACCGGCGACGAGGACCGACTGATGACCGGCCTGCACCGCCTGATGGAGGAGGACGTCGCGCTCGCGGTCAGACGGGACGACGAGACCCACCAGACGGTGCTCACGGGCACGGGCGAGACCCATCTCTCCGTCGTCCTCGAGCGGCTCGCGCGCAAGTTCGGCGTCGAGGTGGAGCAGGAGGAGCTGCTCGTCCCCTACCGCGAGACGATCACCGGCGAGGGGGAAGCCGAGGCCAGGCACAAGAAGCAGACCGGCGGCCACGGCCAGTTCGCGCAGGTCCATCTCAAGGTCGCGCCGCTCGGGCGCGGCGAGGGCTTCGAGTTCGTCGACGCCGTGGTCGGCGGGGTGATCCCGCGCCAGTTCATCCCGGCGGTCGAAAAGGGCGTCCGACGCCAGATGCGCCAGGGCGGCGCGCACGGCTTCCCCGTCGTCGACGTGAGGGTGGTCTGCGACGGCGGCAAGTACCACCCCGTCGATTCCTCCGAGATGAGCTTCGAGCTCGCCGGGGCGATGGCCTTCCAGTCGGCCGTCGAGAAAGCCGGCGCCGTCGCCCTCGAGCCGGTCTCGCGCATCGAGGTGACCGTCCCGACGCGCTTCCAGGGCGACGTGCTCGGTGACCTCAACGGCCGACGGGGACGGGTCGTGTCGAGCGAGGCGCTGGACGGGGGCGAGCAGTCGATCGTGGCGCTGGTCCCGATGAGCGAGATCACCCGGTACGCCATCGAACTCCGCGCCCTCACAGGAGGCCAGGGGCGCTTCGTCGCCACCTTCGACCACTACGAGGAGCTCTCGCCTCACCTCGCCGAGAAGCTGGCCCAGCGCAAGCCTGTCGCGGTCTGAGCACGTTCCGGCGGCTCACGCCGGTGCGGCACCGCTCCACGCCCGACCGGACGGCGTGGGACGGTGTGGGCACGTGCGCGCTAGCGTGCGAGATGGATACAGATCCTCGGCGCGAGGTACGTATCGAATCCGATAGCTACGTATACTCTGCGAAAGTGGACCTGGGCGATCCCACGAGTGCCGTCACGCCCACGCTCGACGGCCCGGTGCTCGCCGTGCTCGCCCGGGCAGCGCGCCCGCTCACGGTGGGCGAGGTGGCCGCCCTCGCTGCTCGCGGGTCGGAGATCGGCGTCCGGCGCTGCGTCGCGAGGCTCGTCGAGCACGGAATCGTCAGATCGATCCAGATGGGCCGCAACGCCGTCCACGAGCTGAACCGCGACCACGTCGCTGCGCCGGTCGCCGAGCTGCTCGCCGGGCTCGGTGACGAGGTCCGACGCCGGATCGTGTCGGCGCTCTCGACCTGGGACCCTGCCCCGATCCGCGCGGCGCTGCTCAGGCCCGCACCGGCGGTGGAGGAGCGGAGGGCCGGGAGCGGCTCCGGCGACATCGGGCTGTGGCTCGTCCACGCGCCGCGCCCGGGCGAGCTGCCTCGGCTCGACGCCCCAGAGGGCGGCGCGGCACCGCACGCAGGGCAAGCTGCCGAGCCGGCGCCGGCTCTTGCCGACGTGGCGACGACGCCGACGATGACGTCCGAGGAGGAGCAACGCTGGCGCGACCAGGTGCGTGCGCTCCAGCACCAGGTGCGCAGCTGGACCGGCGGCCGGCTGCTCCTCGTCGAGATGTCGAGCCACGAGGAGGCCGACCACCGCCGGCGAAGCTCGCGCCTCCTCGCCGAGCTCGACGCGAGCGGCGTCGACCTGCTCGCAGCGCCGGGGCGCAGATGACAGCGGCGCCGAGAGCGGGCGTCGGCTCGATCGCTGTCGCGAACGTCCTCGTCAGCGAGCTGAGGCGGAGCTCGCAGCTGCCGCCGTCACGAGCCGGGCGCTGCCGAGCCTCGGGGCCTCGGGGCCTCGTCGCCGGGCCCGAGGACGACCTCGCCTGCCAGGCCCCGGACGGTGGTCGTGCACTCCTGGAGCTGGCTGGCGTGGCTCAGCAGGACGATCGGCAAGTCCCGAGCTGGGCGGAGGGAGGGGGATTCGAACCCCCGGGGCTTGTGGCCCAACGGTTTTCAAGACCGTCGCAATCGTCCGCTCTGCCATCCCTCCCGAGCGCGCCAGCGGCGACGTTAGTACCGGCCACCGCGACGACCGGGGCGAGCTCCTAGGACCCGGCCGGCCCGACCCGCGCCCGAAGCGCGTCGAGCCACTGCTGCGCCGAGCGGCGGCCGGCCTCCACCTCCTCGCGGCGGCGAGAGGCGACCTCGCCGGCGACCGGATAGGACCCCAGGAACTTCAGCTCGTCAAGCTCCATGCGCAGCTCTTTCAGGCAGTCTCCGAGCACCTCGTCGGCGACGTGCCCCTCGACGGTGATGACGAAGCAGTACTGCCCGAGAGCCTGCTTCGTCGGCCGGGACTCGATGAAGGTGAGGTTGAGGCTGCGCGCCGCGAACTGGCCGAGGATCGAGTGAAGGCTCCCGGGGCGGTCGGCGTGCTGGAAGCAGACGAGCGTCGTGCGGTCGTGACCGGTCGGCGGCGGGACCGCCGCCGACCCGACGAGGACGAAGCGGGTCTGGTCGCCGTCGTGGTCCTCGACGGCGTGGGCGAGCACCTCGAGCCCGTAGAGCTTGGCGGCGAGCGGCGCCGCGACGGCCGCGGTGTCGGGGTGCCCCCCCTCGGCGACGAGGCGCGCCGCCTCCGCAGTGGAGCTCGCCTCGCCCACCTCCACGTGCGGAAGGTGCTCTCGCAGGTAGCGGCGGCACTGGGCGGTGGCGTGAGGGAAGGAGATCACCTTGCGCACCGAGCGGAGCGAGGTCCCGGCTACGGCCATCAGGTCGAGGTGGACGTCGAGGACGACCTCCCGGTGCACGAGCAGGCCGTCGGAGAAGACCAGCTGGTCCACGGTCGCGTTGACCGGGCCCTCGATCGAGTTCTCGATGGGGACGAAGGCAGCCGCTGCCGACCCCTCGGCCACGGCGCCGAAGGCGTCGGCGATCGTCGGCACGGGCCGGAGCTCAGCTGAGGCCAGGTCCGCCTCGGCGAGCAGCGCCTCCTCGGTGAAGGTGGCCGGCGGCCCGAGGTAGGCGATCGGTCCGGGCGCGGCGGGCATGCTGGCAGGATAGTGACGCCGATGGACGACCACGATCTCCGCCAGCTGCTCGAGGCCGTCCGCTCGGGCGCCGTCCGGCCGGACGAGGCGCTCGCCCGGCTGCGCCACCTCCCCTTCGCGGACCTCGGCTTCGCCCGGGTCGACCACCACCGCGCCCTCCGGCAGGGCTTGCCGGAGGCCGTCTACGCCCCCGGCAAGACGCCGGAGCAGTGCGCGGCGATCGTCGGTGAGCTGCTCGAGCACGGCGACGGTCCGGTGCTGCTCACCCGTGCCGACGCGAGCCAGGTCGCGGCGGCGCTGGGGCGCTGCCCGGGCGGGACGACGAGCCCGGACGCGCCGGGCCCGGCGGCGCGCGCCGTGGTCACCTGGCGACCGAGGCAGGGCTGCCCGGGGCGCGTCACGGTCGTCACCGCCGGCACGGCCGACCTCCCCGTCGCCGACGAGTGCGTCGCGACGCTCGCGGCGTACGGCTACACCGCCAAGCTCGTCGTGGACGCCGGTGCCGCGGGTGTGCACCGGCTCCTCGCGTCGCTCGAGGAGGTCGTCCAGTCCGACGTGGTGATCGTCGTCGCCGGGATGGAGGGAGCGCTCGCCACGGTGGTCGGCGGGCTCGTCGCCGCGCCCGTCGTCGCCGTGCCGACAAGCGTCGGTTACGGCGCGGCGCTCGAGGGCGTGACGGCGCTCCTCGCGATGCTCTCCTCCTGCGCCGCGGGCGTCAGCGTGGTCGGCATCGACAACGGCTACGGAGCGGCCTGCGCCGCAGCCCGGATCCTGCGGTGAACGGCCCGGCACGCACCGCGTGGTTTCACTGCTTCGCCGGCATCGCCGGCGACATGGCGCTCGGCGCCCTCCTGCACGCCGGGGCCGACGAGGGCGAGCTGCGGGCCGCCCTCGGACGCCTTCCGCTCGAGGGCTGGTCGCTCTCGATCTCCAGGGTGCTGCGCGGGGGCATCGAAGCCACGCGTGTCGAGGTGCACGTCGAGGAGGGCGGGCGGGCGCGCGGGCTTTCCGACGTGCTCGAGGTCCTCGGCGCGTCCGGCCTTCCAGATCGGGCCCTGGCGCGCGCGACCGCGGCGTTCACCCGTATCGCCGAGGTGGAGGGCGGGATCCACGGTCTCGACCCCGCAGACGTCCGCTTCCACGAGCTCGGGGGGCACGACACGATCGTCGACGTCGTCGGGACGGCGATCTGCCTCGAGCTGCTCGGTGTCGACACCGTCGCGGCGAGCCCGGTGGCGACGGGCGCGGGGACCGTCACGGGGGAGCACGGAGTGCTGCCGAACCCGGCACCGGCAGTGCTCGGCCTCCTCGCCGGGGCTCCGCTGTACGGTCGCGACACCCCCGTCGAGCTCACGACCCCGACGGGGGCGGCGATCCTCGCCGGGACCGGGGCGTGCTTCGGCCCGCTGCCGGCGATGGTCCAGGTCGCCACCGGCTACGGCGCCGGGGCTCGGGAGATCGAGGGCCTGCCGAACTGCCTTCAGGTCGTCGTCGGCGACTGCGCGGCGGGCCGGCACGACGCCGGATCGGGCGCCGGCCAGCCGATCGCGCTCGTCGAGGCGAACCTCGACGACGCGACGGGCGAGGAGATCGCCGACGCGATCGCCGGCCTCCTCGAAGCGGGAGCGCTCGACGCCTGGTCGGCGCCGGTCCTGATGAAGAAGGGGCGGCCCGGCCACGTGGTGAGCGCGCTCGCCGACATCGCGCACCTCGCGGAGGTGCGCACCCGCATGCTCGTCTCGACCGGCTCGCTCGGCGCCCGCTCCTACGCCGTGGACCGCTACGCCCTCGAGCGCCGCATCGAGACCGTCGAGCTCGACGGGGTGCCGATCCGCCTCAAGATCGCCCCGGGTTGGGTGAAGGTGGAGCACGACGATGCCGCCGCTTACGGTCGCGCCCACGACCTCCCGCTCCGCGAGGTCCGCCGGCGTGCACTCGAAGCCTGGCAGGCGCGCACCGCCCGCGGCTGACACCTCAACCGGCGATGTCGAGCGTGACCTGGTCGCCAGAGGCCGGCCAGCCAGGCACGGCGGCGGTGACGTCGAGCACGTACCGCTCGCCCCGAGTCACCGCGAGCGCTCCGATCCGCAGGTAACGCGCCGAGCCGGCCTGGAGGACGGCGACCCGGTCGGCGACGGAGGACCGGGTCGGGACGGCCGGCGCGCCGCGACCGGCCGAGGTCGCGCGGCGCGCCCCCGAGGCGCTTCGCGTCGCGAGCGGCGTCAGCGTCGCTCGCACCGTCAGCCCACGCGCCGTGACG
>DAHVLW010000174.1:0-10171 GCA_027320205.1 Acidimicrobiaceae bacterium | reverse complement strand
AGGAGTTGTTGCCGATCATCCCGCCGATCGTGCACCAGGCATGCGTCGCCGGGTCGGGACCGAAGGTCAGCCCGTGCACCGCGGCAGCACGGCGGAGGTCGTCGAGGACGACGCCGGGCTCGACGACGGCGCGGCGCTCGTCGGGATCGAGGGAGACGATCCGCCGCATGTGGCGGCTCGTGTCGAGGACGACGGCGACGTTGCAGGCCTGGCCGGCGAGGCTCGTCCCCGCTCCCCTCGCTACGACGGGGACGCCGGCGTCGCGGCAGGCGCCGAGCGCGGCGAGCACGTCCTCCTCGTCGCGGGGGCAGACGACGCCGATCGGGACGTGGCGGTAGTTGGAGGAGTCGGTCGCGTAGGCGGCGCGGCGCGCCCCGTCGAACCACACGTCACCGCTGAGGCGCCGCGCGAGCTCGGCGCGAAGCCGCTCGCGGGCGCGCTCGTCGGGACTGGAAAGGTGCGGATCGCTCACCCCGTCAGTCTGGCTCAGCACGGCGCCGGCACGCCCGATCGCCGGCCGCCAGGCACCCGCCGGCCGCCGCATCCCGGCCGCCGCATCCCGGTCGCCGCCCTCCGGCGGCCGGAGAGGCGGGCCGGCCCCAACGCGCTTTCACGCCGCGCCGGCACCCGGTAGCCTCGACTCCCCAGCGCGATGAACCGAGCCTCGACGATCCTCTTCGACCTCGACGGGACCCTCGCCGACGGTGGCCGCGGCATCCTCGACTCGCTCGCGCACGCCCTGAGCGTCGCCGGGGTGCCGGTGCCGCCGGAGGCGACGCTGCGCAGCTTCGTCGGACCGCCCTTCTCCGTGACCTTCGGCGAGCGCCTCGGCCTCGACTCCGAGACGGCGGCGCGAGCGGTCGCCGCCTACCGGGACCGCTACGTCGCCGGCGGCGCGATGCTCGAGGCGACGCCGTTCCCCGGGATCCCCGAGCTGCTCCGCTCGCTCGCGGACGCCGGGCGACGGCTCGCCGTGGCGACCTCGAAGCCGGAGCCGCTGGCGCGCCGGCTCGTCCAGCACCTCGGCATTGCGCCGTACTTCGCCGACGTCGTCGGCGCCGACGAGGACCGCCGGCTGACCGCCAAGGCGGCGGTGATCGCCGAGACGGCTCGGCGCCTCGGCCTCGACGGCGACCGGGCGGTCATGGTCGGGGACCGGGAGGACGACGTCATCGGCGCGCAGAAGCACGGGATGGGCTGCGTCGGGGTGCTCTGGGGCTACGGCACGCGCGCGGAGCTCGAGGCGGCGGGCGCCGACGCGCTCGTCGCCTCGGCGGCCGAGCTCGGTCAGCTGCTGCTCGACGGCTTCGACGGTCGGGACGGGCACCGGTAGGCTGAGCCGGTTGGCCTCGGCCGGTCGGGCGTGCCGACCTTGCCGCGCGGCCGGGCGGATCAGCCCGCCGAGGTCGCCGGGCTCGGATCGAGGGCGCGCGAGGAAGGAGGCGACCGCATGCCTGACGGCATGGGAATGGGGCGGGTCGCCTTCACCCTGCACAACGCGCTGACGCACTGGGTCTGGAGCGTCTTCCCGCTCGCGATCCTCGCCCTGCTCCTCGCCATCGCCGGCTGGTACCTGAGCGCCGACTGGGCGCTCGCGGCACGCGGGCGCCGCTGGCCGGCGCGCAGGACGGCGTCGTTCCTCGGCGGCCTCCTGGCCGTCGAGCTCGCGATCCAGTCACCGATCGCGGCGCTCACCGGCACGTACTTCCAGGCGCACATCGTCCAGCACCTGCTGCTCATGACGATCGCGCCGCCGCTCCTCGCGCTCGGCGCTCCCTCGACGCTGCTGCTGCAGACGGCGAGCCGCCGCACCAAGGAGCGCTGGATCGCCACGCTCCGCTCGAAGCCCTTCCTCGCGCTGAGCAACCCCGTGACCGCCTGGTTCCTCTACTTCGGCGGCATGATCGCGTTCTTCCTGACCTCGCTCATCAACGTGGCGATGCACCACATGACGCTGATGGACGTCGCCAACCTCGTCTTCCTGTTCGGCGGGACGCTCTACTGGTGGCCGATGATCGGCGTCGACCCGATTATGCACGGGCGGATGGGCCACGGGGCGAGGCTGCTCAACATCCTGCTCGGGTCGGGCATCGAGGCCTTCCTCGGCGTCGCGATGCTCTCCTACCGGCACCCGATCGCCTCGATGTACACCGTGGCGAGCACCCGTACGGGCGGGGCGCTCCTCTGGGCGTCGACGGAGCTCGTGACGATCGGCGTCTTCATCCCGATCTTCCTCCAATGGGCGCGCTCGGAGGACCGGGTTGCGGCCCGCGCCGACCGGATCGCCGACCGCTTCGCCTCCGCCGGGCAGCCGGCCGCCGCGCGGGAGCCCTTCCCGGGGGCCGGCGCCGGGCCGGGAGCTCTCGCCGCCGGCGCCGGAGATGCCGCCGGCGTCGACGCCCCTTCGGAGCTCCCTCCGGTCGAGGTGCCGGGCGACCTCGGGCTCTCTGCCTGGGAGCTCGCATGGCTGGCCAAGACGGGAGCCGTGCCTGTTCCGGGCAGGCTCTCGGCCGGGATCGGTCTTCCGCCCGGCGCCAACGCGCCCGAGCGCCGCTGAGCTGACCCGCCGACCCCGCCGGGGGCGAAGCGCCGCCCGCGTCACCCAAGCGGGTCGTCGGGCACGGCCTGAGCGGTTACCGTGGACGCGGGCAGTGGAAGGGAGGCCAGATGAAGAAGGTCCTTGCTGCCGCAGCGGCGCTCGCCGTGGCCGGCGGTGCCGCCGCCGCGGTCATCCGCTACAGGAGCGCGTCGCACCGAACGAGCGCGTAGCCTCCGCCGCGCCCGCGCCCTGCGGGCGTCCCGAGGGGGCGAGGAGGTGCGGTGTCCAGAGACGAGCGGTGGAGCGCCCTCCTCGGCCTGCTCGCCGAGGATGGGCGCCTCACCGTCGAGGATGCCTCCGAACGCCTGAGGGTCTCCGCGGCGACCATCCGTCGTGACCTCGACGAGCTCGCGCGCCAGCGGATGGTCTCGCGCACTCGCGGCGGCGCTGTCCTCGCGGCCGTCGCGTACGAGCTCCCGCTGCGCTACAAGCGGGCGCGCCACGCCCCGGAGAAGCAGCGAATCGGCGCCGCCGCGGCGGCGATGGTGCCGCCGGGCGCCATCGTCGGGCTGAACGGAGGGACGACGGCGACCGAGGTGGCGAGGGCGATCGCCGCGCGCCCCGAGCTGGCCGGCGGGCGCGAGGGTCCGCCGGCCACGGTCGTCACCAACGCGCTGAACATCGCGAACGAGCTCGCGGTGCGCCCCCAGGTCAAGCTCGTCGTGACCGGCGGCGTCGTCCGCCCCCAGTCCTACGAGCTGATCGGGCCCTTCACGCGACTCGTGCTCGAGGAGGTCACGCTCGACCTTGCGATCCTCGGGGTCGACGGGCTCGACGCCGAGGCAGGCGCCACCGCGCACCACGAGGGCGAGGCGGCGGCGAGCCGGCTCATGGCCCAGCGGGCACGGCGTGTCGTCGTCGCCGCCGACGCCTCCAAGCTGGGCAAGGTCGCCTTTGCCCGGATCTGCGCGGCCGAGCGCGTCGCGGCGCTCGTGACCGACGAGGACGCCGACGAGGCGGCCCTCGAGCCCTTGCGGGAGCGTGGGATCTCGGTCGTGACGGCGTGAGAGGGCGGCGCCTGCGGCCCGCGCGCGCCGGGCCGACGCTGCAGGCAGCGCTCGCCGGCCTCGGTTGGCTCGTCGTCGGGGTGCTCGGCGGCGGCGCCGTGGCGCGCGCCGTCGACTGGGACGGCACCCTCCTCTTCGTCGCGATCGACGTGACGAACGGGCTCTTCTACCTCCCGGCCTGGCTGGTGCTCCTCGGCGCCGCCGCCGGCCGGCGGCTCGCCCTCGGCCTCGCCGCGCTCGCCGTCGTCGCGGCGCAGCTCGCCTTCGCCGCGCCGGAGCTGCTGGCTGCGCGCGCCCTGCCGTCGTGGGCCGCCCACGCCGGGACGATCCGCCTCCTCGACGCCAACGTCGGCGCCGACAAGGGCAACACCGACATGGCCGGCTACGAACGCCAGATCGCCGCGCTCCGGCCCGACCTCGTGACCCTCGAGGAGGCGAGCCCCGGCGACGTCGCCCAGCTCGACCGCTCGCCGGCGCTGCGCCGGCTCACCCACCGGTTCGAGGTCCAAGGTGCGGCTCCGTGGGGCTTCGCGATCGCGAGCCGGTACCCCTTCCACGTCGCCGGGATCCTCTGGGCGGGCGGCAATCCCTTCCTCGTCGCAGCGAGCGTCCGCACTCCCGGGGGGCCGGTGCGTCTCTGGGTCGTCCACACCGACGCGCCGGTCGTCTCGATGTCGCTGTGGAGGTCGGACCTCCGGCGCATCGCGGAACGCGCGCAGAGGCGCGGCACGGGCCGCCTGCTGATCGCGGGCGACTTCAACGCCAGCTGGGGCAACAAGGGGTTTCGCGAGGTCGTCGATTCCGACCTCGCCGACGCCGCGGCGGCAAGGGGAAGGCCGTTCGACATGACCTGGCCGCAAGGCGAGTGGTTCCCGCCGCTCGTCCGCATCGACCACGTGCTCGCCGGCAGGGGCGTCGCCGTGACCTCGATCTCCGCCGGCGAGGGCCCCGGCAGCGACCACCACGACCTCGTTGCCTCGGTCGCCCTCCTGCCGGGCGGCGGGCGCTCCGGCTAGCCCGTCGACGAGCCCCGTCGGGTGGCGCAGGACTCGAGTATCAGCAGCATCACGAGGGCGGTCCAACCCGTCTGGTGCGACGCGCCGAGCCCCCGCCCGTCGTCGCCGTGGAAGTACTCGTTGAAGGTGACGAGGTCGTGCCATCGGGCGTCGCGCTGGAAGAGCTCGCACGACCCGAAGACGGGCCGCCGCCCTGCAGGATCCTCGAGAAACAAGCCGACGAGCCGGCGCCGCAGCTCCTCGGCGACCGCGCCCAGGCCCACGTGGCGGCCCGAGCCGGTCGGGAGCTCGACGGTGAAGCCGGGCCCGAGGCAGCGCTCGTAGCGGCGGAGCACCTCGACGGCGAGGTAGTTGAGGGGAAACCAGACCGGGCCGCGCCAGTTCGAGTTGCCGCCGAACATCCCCGTCGTCGACTCGCCGGGCTCGTAGTCGAGGCGTGCGACGACCCCACCCCCGAGATCGAGCTCGAGCGGGTGGTCGCGATGCCAGGCGGAGAGCGAGCGCAGCCCGTGCGGCGAGAGGAACTCGCCCTCGTCGAGCATCCGCGCAAGGACGCGTCGCAGCCGGCCGGGCCCGACGACCGACAAGAGCCGCCCGGATCCGGGCACGTCGCCGACGGGCTCCGCGACGGAGGCGGCGACCTCAGGCTTGTTCGCGACGAACCAGCCGACCCGCCGCGTGAAGTCCGGCAGCCGCTCTGACGTCGCGTCCTCCAGCACCGCCGCCGCGAACAACGGGACGAGCCCGACCATCGAGCGCGCCTTCAGGGGCAGCGTCGCCCCGCCGGCGAGGTGGAGCGCGTCGTAGTAGAAGCCGTCCTCCTCGTCCCAGAGCCCCTGCGCGTCGACGGCGCTCGCGATGTAGGCGAAGTGCTCGAAGAACTTCGTGGCGATGTCCTCGTAGGCGTCGTCGTGCAGCGCGAGCAGCTGCGCGATCTCGAGCATGTTCAAGCAGTACATCGCCATCCAGGCGGTGCCGTCCGACTGCTCGAGGTGCCCGTCGACCGGCAGGGCAGCCGACCGGTCGAACGGCCCGATGTTGTCGAGGCCGAGGAACCCGCCCTGGAACACGTTGTTCCCCTCGGCGTCCTCGCGGTTCACCCACCAGGTGAAGTTGAGGAGCAGCTTGTGGAACACGCGCTCCAGGAACTCGTAGTCGTCGCCGCCGTCCGCCTCGAACACCCGGAGCGCCGCCCAGGCGTGCACCGGCGGGTTGACATCCCCGAAGCTCCACTCGTACGCCGGCAGCTGCCCGTTCGGGTGCATGTACCACTCCCGGCACAACAGCCGGAGCTGGTGCTTGGCGAGCTCGGGGTCGAGGTACGCCAGCGCGACGCAGTGGAAGGCGAGGTCCCAGGCGGCGAACCACGGGTACTCCCACTTGTCCGGCATGGAGAGGACGTCGTGGCAGTCGAGGTGTCGCCAGCCGGCGTTGCGCCCGGCGCGGCGCGAGGACGGCGGCGCGGGCTCGCCCGGATCGCCGTCGAGCCAGCGCGCGACGTCGTAGTGGTAGAATTGCTTGCTCCAAAGAAGCCCTGCCGCGGCGCGCCGCAGGACCATCGCCTCATCCGCCGTCGCCTCGGGCGGGACGAGGCGCGCGAAGTAGGCATCCGCTTCGCCGGCGCGCCGGCCCATCACCGCAGCGTGCCCTGCGGCGAGGTCGGCGGCACGGGGATCGGGGTGGTCCCGCAGCCGGAGCTGGAGCTCGACGATCTCGCCGGGTGCCACGTCGAGCTCGTACCAGGCGGCCGCCTTCGTGCCGGTCCGCCCGGGATTGACCGTCGCCGCGCCGTGAACGACGTGGTCGGCGATGCCGTCCTTCGGGTACGGCGTCGTGCCCGCCGCGCCGTAGAGCCGGGAGAAGTTCGTCTCGTTCTCGCAGAAGACGAGGCGCGGCGCCGAGCCGTCGGGGGCCGCGCCCGCCGCGAGGCTGTAGTCGCCGAGCTCGGGATGGGAGGCGGCGATCCCCCCGTCGACGGCACGAAGCGACGGGCGGGGACGGCCGGGCTTCCAGGACCAGGTGTCCCGGAACCACAGCGTCGGCAGGACGTGCAGTCGCTCCTTACCGTGCCCGGCGTTCTCGACGCGCACGACCACGCAGAGGTCCCTCGGGCCGGCTTTTGCGTAGTCGACCTCGACGACGAAGAAGCGGCCGGCGTCGAACACGCCGGTGTCGACGAGCTCGAGCTCGGGAAGGCCGCGCCCGCGCCGGGAGCTCTCCTCGACGAGCCGCTCGTAGGGGAAGGCGTCCTGCGGGTAGTGGTAGCGCCAGCGCATCCATGAGTGCGTCGGCGTCGAGTCGAGGTACCACCAGCACTCCTTGGCGTCCTCGCCGTGGTTGCCTTCGTTGCCCGTCAGCCCGAAGATCCGCTCCTTCAGGATGGGATCGCGGCCGTTCCACAGCGCCAGGGCGAAGCAGAGTCGCTGGCGCTGGTCGCACAGCCCGGCGAGGCCGTCCTCGTTCCAGCGGTAGGCGCGGGAGCGGGCGTGGTCGTGAGGGAAGTACTCCCACGCCGTGCCGCCGGCGCTGTAGTCCTCGCGCACCGTGCCCCAGGCGCGCTCGGCCAGGTACGGCCCCCACTCCTTCCACTCCCCCGCGCTCGACATCGTGGTCTCCGCCAAGCGCCCGAGCTCGTCCGTCACCCGACCTCCTCGACCCCGTCCCTTGCCGCCGAGCGCCCGCTCCGCGACCATCGCGCAGTGACCACGCTCCGCTTCGGCCCCCAGCTCTGCACGACGCTCGCCGAGTCCGCCGCTCGCGAGTGGCTGGTCGCCGACGGCTGCGGCGGCTACGCCATGGGCACGGTAGCGGGGCTCCGGACGCGCCGCTACCACGGCCTGCAGGTCGTCTCCACCGGGCCGATCGGTCGCCGCAACCTCGGTCTCGCGGCGTTCGACCCGCTCGTCCTCGCCGGCGACGCACGAACGCGCCTGGCGACGCACGAGTGGGCGAGCAGGGTGGTCGACCCGGTCGGGCACGAGCTCCTCTCGTCCTTCTCGATCGAGGACGCCGTGCCCCGGTGGCGCTGGACGATCGGCGACGTCGTCGTCGAGCGGGAGATCGCCGCGGCGCACGGCCGGCCCGCCGTCGGCGTCGTCCACCGGGTCCTCCGGGCCCCCCGGCCGGTCTGCATCGAGCTGTCGGTGCTGTGCACCTGGCGGGATGCCCACGGCGAGCGCTTCGGCGACGGTGGCCCGTCGCAGGAGGACGTCGACGGGGGATTCGTCTTCGAGCACGCCTTCAGGGTCCGTGGCCCCGCCTGGGTCGCCGGCGGGAGCTGGTACCGCGGGGCGAGGTACCGCGAGGAGGAGGCACGCGGGCTCCCCGCGACCGAGGACCTCTGGTGCGCCGGCACCTTCTCCGCCGAGCTCGCGCCCGGCGAGGCGATGACCGTCGAGTCCTGGTCGGGCGATCTCGCCGACGCCCCGCCGGGCGCCGACCGGCTCGTCGCGGCGGCTCGGGAGCGCGCCCGCACCCTCGCCGCGGCTTGCGCGCCCGACGACACCTCCGACGAGCTGCTCGCCCTCGCCGCCGACCAGATGATCGTCGAAGGACCGGCGGTCGTCGCCGGCTACCCGTGGTTCGGCGAGTGGTCCCGAGACAGCCTCGTCTCCTACGAGGGGCTCTGGCTCGAGACGGGACGCGCCGGCGAAGGTCGCGACCTGCTCGAGCGGGAGCTGTCGCTGCTCGACGAGGGCATGGTCCCGAACACGACGGACTCCGGCTCCCCCGAGTACAACACGGCGGACGCGACGCTCTGGCTGTTCCACGCCGTCGATCGCCACGTGGCGCGCGCCGGCGACGGCGACCTCGCCGCCCTGGCGGTGCCCGCGCTCGAACGCGTCGTCGAGGCCCACGTCGCCGGGACCCGGCACGGGATCGCCGTCGACCCCGCCGACGGCCTCCTCGCCGAAGGGGAGACCGGTCTCGCCCTCACCTGGATGGACGCGCGGGTCGGGGGGCAGCCGGTGACCCGGCGGTCGGGCAAGGCGGTCGAGATCGAGGCGCTGTGGGTGAACGCCCTCGGCGCGCTCGCCGCGCTGCAGCAGCGCATCGGCGCGGCGCACGACGCCACCGAGCGGCTCCGCGCACGGGCCGCCGGGTCGTTCCTCCGACGCTTCCTCTCGACCGGCGACGTGCTCGACGTCGTCGACGGCGATCGCGCAGAGTCCGGGCGCCTCCGGCCGAACCAGCTTCTCGCGGTCTCGCTCCCCTACGGGCCCTTGCGGGGCCGGCCCGAGGCCCGGGTCGTCGCCGCGGCATGCGGCCGCGACCTCCTCACCCCGCTCGGCCTGCGCTCGCTCAGCCCGCTCGATCCCGCCTACCGCCCGTACCACCGCGGCGACCCGACGGCGCGCGACCTCGCCTACCACCAGGGCACGGTGTGGCCGTGGCTCGTCGGCCCCTACGTCGGCGCCTGCATCGACGCCGGCATCGACGCCGGCATCGACGCCGGCGTGGCGACCGGCGACGTGCTCGACGGGCTCGTCGGTCATCTCGGCGACTGCGGGCTCGGGTCGGTCTCCGAGACGGCAGACGGCGCCCCGCCGCACGGCGCGACGGGATGCCCGTTCCAGGCGTGGTCGGTCGCCGAGCTGCTCCGCGCCCGGCGGCTGTGCAGACGTCTCGGCACCGGCAACGCGGTCGCGCCGGCCCGATCGCCCTGACCCGCCCGCCGCACCGAGCTGCTCGCGCTGGCGGAAGGCGCGGGCCGGCAGGGAGGCCCGTGCGGACCGTGCTCATGGCGGAAAGCTCCTCGCAATCGCACCCTCGGAGCAAGCAGCTGGCGCGGGGTCAAGCTCGCGCGGCGACCGCTTCGCACATGTAGCCCATCGATCGCGGGCCGCGCGCGTAGAAGGTGTCCAGCATCGCTCGAGCAGCACCATTGCCGCCGAGGAGGTCTCGAGACGCCAGAGGGCGCTCGAGTCGCTCTGCAACGAGCTCATCGAGGCAAGCCTGGGCCTCGTTCGCAAGCGCGAGTGGGCGGCTTTCACCGGCGCGTACGGACTCGACGCGACGCCGGTCAGGCTCTTCTCACGCGGCACCTCGCAAAGGAGCGGCCTCTCTGCCTCCGACCCCGACGGCGGCTGGTACGTGCGCGAGGGCGACCACCGTGGCGAGGAGGACCAGCACCTCGTCTGCGGCTCTTTGGCCTGGTGGCGCACCTACGCCACCTGCCGCGACGCGATCGAGGGGAGGAACGGGTTCTTGAAAGACCCGGCCCATGAGTGCCTCGGCGCGCCTGCCCGCCGGCGCATCCGCGGCATCACCGCCCAGAGCCTGCTCGTCGCCCTCTTGGTCATGGCCGGAAACGTCCGTGCCCTTCGCGCCCACCGGGAGCTCGTCGCCCAACAGGGAGGACGGGAGCGCGCGGCGACTCGGGCCCGTCGCCGGCGGACGAGCCTCGAGGACTTCTCACCGCCGGCCTGAGCCCTCCGGCTCGCGTCGGCGAGAGTCGGCCAGCCCCGGGGAAGGGCGGGCCCGCCACGCACGAGAAGCCGCTGAGCAGGCGACCCGCGGCCCTCTGGGTGCGCTGAGACACCCATCGT
>DAHVLW010000012.1:0-5240 GCA_027320205.1 Acidimicrobiaceae bacterium | reverse complement strand
AGCGGGAGCGAGCTCGCCGACCGACTCGGCGTCGACGAGCGGACCGTCCGCCGCGACGTCGCGCGCCTCCGGGGGCTCGGTTACCAGGTCGACGCCAATCCCGGCACGGGCGGCGGCTACCGGCTCGGCGTCGGCGCGGCGCTGCCGCCCCTCCTTCTCGACGACGACGAGGCGACGGCCGTCGCCGTCGTGCTCGGGGTCATGGCGGGCGTCGCGGTGCCCGGCGTCGAGCGCGGGGCGCTGGACGCCCTGACGAAGCTCGACCGGTTGCTGCCCTCCAGGCTCAAGGGCCAGCTAGCCGCCCTCCGGGCGAGCACCGTCTCCCTGCTCCCGCGCATGGACGCCGTTCCGGCTGACCAGCTCGTCGCCCTTGCGAGGGCCTGTGATGCGCACCTCGTCGCGCGGTTCTCGTACCGTTCAAGGACAGACGTCGAGACCGAGCGTCGAGTCGAGCCGCACCGTCTCGTCGCGACCGGCCGCCGGTGGTACCTCGTGGGCTTCGACCTCGACCGCGACGATTGGCGAACCTTCCGCGTCGACCGGGCGCGCTCGGTCGAGGTCACCGGGCACACCTTCGTGCCCCGCCCGCTCGCCGACGCCGGGCGGCTCGTCGCCGAGGCGCTCGCCATGGCGCCCTACCGACGCCGCGCACGCGTCGCCGTCGCCGCGCCGCCCGAGGAGCTCGCTCGCCACGTGGGGCCCACCGTCGGCGTCGTCTCGCCGCGCGGCGAGCACAGCCTCCTCGAGCTCGGCTTCGACGGCATCGAGTGGCTCGTGGGCTACCTCGTCGCTCTGGAGCTGCCCTTCGAGGTCCTCGAGCCGGAGGACGTCCGCGCCGGCGTCGGCGAGCTGGCAGAACGCCTGGCGGCCGCCCACCAGCTGCCCCGTGCGGAGGGGGCCGGACGTTATGCTCGACCGGCGTGAAGCGCCGAGCGCTGTCGCTCAAGGACGACGTCGCGGAGATCATCGACCGCATCGCCCGATCCAGGAGTCACGTGCCGCCGGGCGAGGGCCCGCCGCCCGCCGAGGGCGAGCTGGTGCTGCCGGAGGAAGCGCCCCGCATCCGGGCGCGCCGGCCGGAGCCGGATGCGCCCTCGCGAGCCGGCGGCTGGGTCGCAGCCGGCGGCCGGGTCACGAAGTCGCACGGCGCCTGAGCGCCCGCCGGTGAGCGATCGAGCTGCAGCACAGGAGCCGCCTGGCACGCCCTCGCTCGGGCTGCCCGACGGCGTTACGGGCGTCTTGCCCGACCGCCTTCTCCGCCTCGCCGTCGACAGCCACGTCGTCGACGCCGGTCGCTTCGTCGTGCCGCCCGAGAACATCCAGCCGGCGAGCCTCGACCTCCGGCTCGGCGAGTGCGCCCACCGGGTCCGCTGCAGCTTCCTTCCCGGGGACGCGACCGTCGAGGAGCGGTTGAAGGAGTACTCGTCCGACGTCCTCGACCTGCGGGACCGCGGCGCCGTCCTCGAGATCGGTCGCCCCTACCTCGTTCCTTTGAAGGAGCGCCTCCGCCTTCCCCCGGGCGTCCAGGCGAAGGCGAACCCGAAGAGCTCGACCGGACGGATCGACGTCTTCACGCGGGTGATCACAGACCACGGCAGGCGCTTCGACGACGTCGCGCCCGGCTACTGCGGACCGCTGTACCTCGAGGTCGTCCCGCTCTCCTTCGCGGTTCGCGTCCGGGAGGACCTCACGCTCAACCAGCTCCGGCTCGTCGCGGGCCGGCCCGAGCTCAGCGACGAGGAGCTGCGCGAGCAGCACGCGCGAGACCCGCTCCTCTACCGGGGGGGAAGGCCCGTGCCTCCGGAGGAGCTCGCGCTGTCGAGCGGCCTGTTTCTCGGGCTGGACCTCCGCGGGGACGAGGTGCGCGGCGTCGGGTACCGGGCGCGTGAGGGCGCGCCGCTGCTCGACCTCACGCCGGGGGCAACCGTCAGCACGGAGATGTTCTTCGAGGTTGTCCGCAGCGAGCCAGGCGACCGGCTCCCGCTCATCCCGAAGAAGTTCTACCTGCTCATGTCGGACGAGGCCGTTGCGATCCCACCGACGCTCTCGGCGGAGATGACCGCGTACGACCCCACCAGCGGGGAGCTGCGGACCCACTACGCCGGCTTCTTCGACCCGGGCTTCGGCTTCGACCGCGAGGCCGGCTTCCTCGGTTCACGCGCCGCACTCGAGGTCCGAGCGCACGACGTCGAGTTCATGATCGAGGATCGTCAACCGGTGTGCAAGCTCACCTTCCAGCGCATGATGGAGGTGCCCGAGCACCTCTACGGCGCCGCGATCGGCTCCTCCTACCAGCAGCAGACCGAGACGTTGAGCAAGTATTTTCGCCGCTGAATCGCGCCACCGTCGCCGCTGGATCGCGCCACCGTCGCCGCTGGCGCGGGCAAGACGTCGCTCTTCAACTGCCTGACCGGCGTGTACGTGCCGCAGCTCGGCAGGATCGTCTTTTACGGCCGTCGGCGCGGCCCGGTCTCCGTCGTCGGCCACAGGCCGCACCTCGTGAACCGCGCGGGGATCGCGCGCACCTTCCAGACGAGCCTGCTGTTCAACGCCCTCACCGCGTTCGAGAACGTGAAGATCGGCGTCGAGGCGCTCCAGCGCACCGGCCCGCTCGGCGCGATGCTCCATCTCCCCCGCACCCGGCGCGAGGAGCGCGAGAGCGACGCGCGCACGGCGGAGCTGCTCGAGTTCGTCGGCCTTCGTGACCGGTCGAACGACCTCGCGAGCGCGCTTCCCTACGGCGACCGCCGCCGCCTCGAGATCGCCCGCGCCCTCGGCACCTCGCCCGAGCTCCTGCTCCTGGACGAGCCCGCGGCCGGGACGAACCCGGCGGAGAAGTCCGCCCTCGCCGAGCTGATCCGCAGCGTCAACGCCGGCATGGACGTGAGCGTGCTGCTCATCGAGCACGACATGGGCCTCGTGATGTCGCTCGCAGATCGCATCGTCGTGCTCAACTTCGGCCAGGTCATCGCGTCGGGCACACCCGCGGAGGTGCAGCGCGACCCGGCCGTCATAGAGGCCTACCTCGGCGCGCCGGATCCGGAGGGCGCCTGAGGATGCTGCTCGAGATCGAGGGCCTCGAGGTCCGCTACGGCGCGATCCCGGCGCTGAAAGGGATCGACCTCGAGGTCGACGAGCACGAGATCGTCACGCTCCTCGGCGCCAACGGGGCAGGGAAGACGACCACGCTGCGAACCATCTCCGGGCTCGCCCACCCGGCCCGCGGCTCCGTCGTCCTCGACGGGGAGCGCATCGACCATCTCCGGCCGCACGAGGTCGCAGCCCGCGGGATCGGTCACGTCCCGGAGGGCCGTCGGATCTTTCCGCGCATGAGCGTGCTCGAGAACCTCGAAATGGGAGCCTACCGGCGGCGCGGGAGCCTTCGGCACGACTTCGAGCGGGTATTCGGGCTGTTTCCCGTGCTCGGCGACCGGCGCCGGCAGATCGGCGGGACCTTGTCCGGCGGCGAGCAGCAGATGCTCGCCATCGGGCGGGCGCTCATGAGCGAGCCCCGGCTCCTCCTGCTCGACGAGCCGTCGCTGGGTCTCGCGCCGCTCATCGTCCGCGACATCTTCGCGATCGTCCGCCAGATCCGCGACGACGGCACGACGATCCTTCTCGTCGAGCAGAACGCGACCCAGGCCCTCCGGCTCGCCGACCGCGGCTACGTCATCGAGAACGGCTCGATCGTGATGGCCGAGAAGGCAGACCGGCTCCTGGCCGACGAGCGCGTGCGCGCCGCCTATCTCGGCGAGGCGGCACCCGGCGCGTAGACGCCGGCCCCGGGCCGTCCGACCCTCGGTAGCCGGGCGACGCCTGGTCGCCCGGCTACCGGATCCGGGAGCACGGGAACTCAGTAGCGGAAGCGGGAGATCAGCTCCTGGAGCTCCCCGGTCATCCGTGCGAGCGCCCCCGCCGCATGGGTGGTGCTCGTCGCCGCCGTCGAGCTGAGCTCGGCGGCCTCCGCCACGCTGCCGATCGTGGACGCGATGTCGCCCGCGCCCTGGGCGGCCCCGGCGACATTTCGTGCGATCTCGTTCGTCGTCGCCGTCTGCTGTTCCACGGCTGACGCGATTGCCGACTGGAGCTCGTTGATCCGGTCGATGATCTCCTTGATCTTCCCGATCGCCTCGACCGCTCCCGAGGTGTCGTACTGGATCGCCGAGATCTTCGCCGAGATCTCGTCGGTCGCGGTCGCCGTCTCGCGGGCGAGCTCCTTCACCTCGCCGGCGACGACGGCGAATCCCTTCCCCGCCTCGCCCGCCCGCGCGGCCTCGATCGTCGCGTTGAGCGCGAGCAGGTTCGTCTGCTGGGCGATCTGAGTGATGACCTTGATCACCTCACCGATCTCCGCCGAAGACTCGCCGAGCTTGGCGACGGTCCCGTTGGTCGCCTCGGCGACCTTCGCCGCCTCGATCGCGACGCGCGCGGCGTCGGCGGAGTTCTTCGCGATCTCGCGGATCGAAGCGGTCAGCTCCTCCGCCGCCGCCGAGACGCTCTCGACCTGGCCGGAGAGGACCTCCGACGTGCGCGAAGCCGACTGGGCCCGGACCGTGGTCTCCTCGGAGCCAGAGCGCATCTGCCCGGAGGTCGCGAGCAGCTCCTCGGACGCCCCGGCAAGCCCCTTGCCGGTCTCGCCGACCATCGCGATCCGCCTCCGAAGGTCGCCGAGCAGCGACGCCAGGCTCGCGCCGACCCTGCCGACCGCGTCGTCGCCCGAGACAGGCACCTCGACGGTGAGGTCCCCCGCCGCCGCCGCCGAGACGACCTCGAGGATGGCGTCAACCTTCTCGCGAAGCTCGCGCTCGGACTCCCGCTCCGACGCCTGGTCCTCGAGCCGCTCGACCGCCTGCGAGATGACCTGGCCGACGTCGCGCATCGCGGTGAGGCGCCATTCGGCGAGCGGCTCGGGCTCCGGCGCCGAGAAGAAGTCCATCGTGCCGACGACCCGACCGTGGACGACGAGCGGGAAGCAGACGGCGGCCGCCGGTCCCGCCTGGCGCGCTGCGGCGATCCGCGGGCACCCGCCGAGCTCGGTCGCGACGTCGCTGTGCACGAGCCCTCGCGAGGCCCAGGCGCGGCCGCCGAGTCCGCTCCCCTCGCTCACGGGCGCGCCCCGCGTCGCCTGGTCGAAGGACCCGGACCCGACGCTGCCGGACTCCGCTGCGAGCCGCAGCGCACGCGCGTCGTCGTCGACGACCCAGTGCGAGCCGTACGCCCAGCCGAAGCCACGCCGCACG
>DAHVLW010000007.1:0-2854 GCA_027320205.1 Acidimicrobiaceae bacterium | reverse complement strand
CGCAGCAGGCGGCACATCATCGCCTCGGCGCCGGAGCGGCCCTCGGCGGCCGCCGGGCGCTCGATCGTCGCCGTGTCGCTCACGTCCGTACCACGGCCGCAACGCTACGGCGCCGTGCGGCGGTGCACCAGCCGGCGTCTACTATGCCTCCGCCCGCGGTGGGCGGGCGCTGCCGCGTAGGCAGGTCGATCCGGGGACCGAGGTCGGCGTGGACGCGAAGGTGACCCTGCGGGACGTCGCCCGCCTTGCCGAGGTGCATCCTGCGACGGCGTCCCGGGCGCTCAACGGCGAGACGCGCGTGCTCGTGCGCGACGAGACGGCCCGGCGCGTCGAGGCGGCTGCCCGCGCCCTCGGCTACCGGCCCGACCACCTGGCGCGCAGCTTGAAGACGCGTCGCACCTCCACGGTCGGCGTGCTCGTCCCGGACATCACGAACCCGCTCTTCCCGCCGATCCTCCGCGGCATCGAGGACCGCCTGGCGCGCAAGGCCTACGTCGCGCTCATCGGCAACACGGACAACGACGCCGATCGCGAGCGGCGGGTGCTCGAGGGCATGCGCGACCGCTCGGTCGACGGCCTCATCGTCGCGACCGCCCGCCGGCACGACGAGCTCCTCATGGACGCTGCCCGCTCCGGCCTACCGATCGTCCTTGTCAACAGGGTCGTCGAGGAGCACGTCCTTCCCTCCGTCTCCGTCGACGACCAGCTCGGGATCCGCACCGCCATCGCCCATCTCGCGCGGCTCGGCCACCGCCGGATCGCCCACGTCGCGGGGCCCCAGGAGCTCTCCACCGGGCACGGTCGCTACCTCGGGTTCCTCGCCGGGCTGCAGGCGTCCGGGATCGAGGCCGACCCGGAGCTCGTCGTGTTCGCCGAGGCATTCTCCGAGCCGGAAGGATTCCGCTGCGCCGAGGAGCTGTGCTCGAGCGGCCGCCGGTTCAGCGCGATCGTCGCCGCCAACGACATGCTCGCGCTCGGGGTGCTGCGCTCGATGCGGGGCCGGAGGATCGCCTGCCCGCAGGACTGCTCGCTCGTCGGGTTCAACGACATGCCCCTGATGGACCGGATCCAGCCTGCCCTCAGCACGGTGAGGCTGCCCCACTACGAGGTCGGCGCCGAGGCGGCGCAGCTGCTCCTCGAGCGCATCGCCGGCGGCCAGGCGCCCGTGAAGATCCTCTACCTTCCGCCGGAGCTCGTCGTCAGGGAGTCGACCGCCCCGCCGCGGGGCGGCTGACACCCGGCCCGGCTCGAGTGCCGGGCACGCCCGCCGTTCTGTGCGCCTCCTGCGAGCGTCTCATGGCCTCAGCTGGCGGGCCATCCAGTCGGCGGCGTAGGGGCGGTGCCGGTAGGTCACGTTGGCGCAGCCGTGGTCGCCCTCTTCGAGCAGCAGCAGCTCGCTCGGCCCTGGCGCCTCCTCCGAGAGGCGAACGGCGCCCTCCCAACCGAAGAGCCGGTCCCTCTTGCCGAAGACGACGAGCAGCGGGCAGCCGATTCGCGGCGCGACCCCGGCGAGGCTGAGCGCACGGGCCTTCTCTCTCGCCTGGGCCTCGCCCGAGGAGTGCGAGCGGGCGACGAACGCCCGGCGCGTCAGGCTCGGGACCTGGTCCCACGCCGCGCCGAAGTCGTAGGGTCCGGCGAGCGCGATGCAGGCGCGCACCCGCTCGTCGCCTGCCGCGACCCGCGGCGCGTAGTAGCCACCGAGGCTGACGCCCCAGACGCCGAGGCGCCCGGCGTCGACGCCGGGGAGCGCGGAGAGGTGGTCGAGAACCGCCCGGCCGGGCACCTCCCAGTCGGCCCTGATCGCGAGGGCCTGCTCGGCCTCCCCCTGGCCGGGCCCGTCGAGCGCGAAGGTACCGATGCCGCGGTCGAGGAAGGACCGCTCGACGAGGCGCAGCTCCTCCTTCGTCGAGTCGAGACCGCAGACGAGGACGACGACCGGGTGGGGGCCGCGGCCCCGGGGGAGCCTGAGCACGCCGAAGAGCTGCGCGCCCTCGAAGTCGACGACCTCGCGCCGGCCGGGCGGGTCGAGGTGGGGCAGGGCGTCGACGAGGCAGCGCACGGCGCGACGGTGCGCGGTCTGCGCGTCGTCCGGGTGGTCGACGAAGAGGAACGCCCCGAAGTGGTAGCTCGTCGCCGCCTGGGCGAGGTGCTCGCCGGCCGAGCGCGTCCGGTCCTCCGCGAGCGCCCTGCGCCCGAGCTCCTCGTGGCGGGCGCCGATCCGGGACCATGCTGCGCACCAGTCGTCCCACCGCTCGACGGTGCGCGTCACCTCGGCGTAGTCGCCGGCGTCGATCCCGTTCGCGGTGAAGCGCGGCGCCCAGTTGGCGATCGCCGTCGCGAGCAGCTCGTCGCCCATGCGCCCCTCCTCTGCAACACCGCTGCACACGATTGTAGGCACAGGGTCGCAGGCATCCCCCGGAGGTTCCCGCCTCGCTCGCAGGTCTGGGATGGTCCCTTGACAACCCGGACAGGTGGCGCGAGAGTGCCGATGCAATCGTTTGTGCCCCGGGGGGTGACGGGAGTGGGGGGAGACGGGCGCAGCATCGGTTGGATCGGGACCGGTCGCATGGGCACGGCGATGGTCGAGCGGCTCCTTGCCGCCGGTCACGGCGTGAGCGCCTACAACCGGAGCCCAGAGAAGCTCGAGCCGCTCGTCGCCGCCGGAGCGTCGGCCGTCGGCACCATCGGCGAGCTCGCCGAGCGCGACGTCGTCTTCCTCACCGTCGGCGGGTCCGACGACCTCCTCGCGGTGCTCGACCACGACGGGGGCCTGCTTCACCAGCCTCGGGCGCCGCGCGTGGTCGTCGACCTGTCGACGGTCTCGGTCGAGGCGTCGGCGCGGGCGCGGGCGCTC
>DAHVLW010000001.1:0-2188 GCA_027320205.1 Acidimicrobiaceae bacterium | reverse complement strand
CGTGCGTATGGGCCATCTCTCCGGGGGCCAGCAGCAGCGCGTGCTCATCGCCCATGCCCTCGCGGCGCGTCCCCGGCTCCTCCTGCTCGACGAGCCGCTCGCGAGCCTCGACCTCGCGAGCGCCCAGGAGATCGTCAGCCTGCTCTCCCGCCTCGCCCGCGATCACGGCGTGTCCGTTCTCGTCTCGGCGCACGAGATGAACCCGTTGCTGCCGGTCATGGACCGCGTCGTCTACGTCGCCGGCGGAAGGGTCGCGAGCGGTCCTGTCGCCGAGGTCGTGCGCTCCGAGGTGCTGAGCGCCCTCTACGGCGGCCACGTCGACGTGCTGCGGGTCCACGGGCGCGTCCTCGTCGTCACCGGCGAGCCGCCCCCCGACGGGGCCGACCGCGTCGAGCTCCCCGGATCGCCCCACAGCGCGGTCCTCTAGGACGGCCTCCGTGGGCGCCGTCCTCCGCCATCTCGTGGAGCCGGGCTTCCTCTCGAGCGGGCCGGTGCGCACCGCGCTTCTCACCGGCACGGTCGTCGCCGTGGTCTCCGGCGTGGTCGGCGTCCTCACCGTCGTGCGCGGCCAGTCCTTCGCCGGGCACGCGCTCTCCGACATCAGCGCGACCGGAGGCTCGGGCGCACTCCTCCTCGGCGCCTCGCCGATCGTCGGCTTCGTCGGCATCGGCGTCGTCGCTGCAGGGGCGATGGAGCTCATCGGGCTGCGGCGACCACGGACGCGCGACCTCGCGACCGGCGTCGTCCTCGGCGGGTCGCTCGGGCTGGCGGCCCTCTTCCTCTACCTCGACTCGACGGCGAGCACGACGACCGGCGTATCGACCACCGTGCTGTTCGGCTCGCCTTTCGCGATCTCCGCCTCGACCGTGCCCGTCGTGATCGCGCTCGGGACGGCGAGCCTTGCGCTCGTGCTCGCCGTGGGGCGGCAGTTGCTGCTCGCCACGCTGAGCGACGACCTCGCCCTCGCGCGCGGCGTTCGAGTGCGAGCCGTCGGGGCGGCGTACCTGCTCGCGCTCGCTCTCGCCGTGTCGATGTCGGCGCTGATGATCGGTGCGCTCCTCGGGACCGCCCTCCTCATCGGGCCAGCGGCTGCAGCCGTGCGGATGGCGCGCCGACCGCTGTCGGCCGCGGCCGCCGCCGCGGCGATCGGCGTCGGGGCGACGTGGATCGGTGTCCTGCTCGCCTACGACAGCTTCTACTGGCCGCCGACGGGGCGCGGCTGGCCGGTCAGCTTCTTCGTCGTCGCGCTCGTCTTCCTCTCCTACCTCCTCGCCGACCGACGGGCATCTTCCCGGTCGCGGCGGCCTGCGCGGGCCTAGCCGCCGTGTTCTCCTCGTTCATGACCAACACCTGGCTCGTCGCCTCGATGGTCGCCGTCGTCGTCGGAGCCGTCGGCTTCTTCACGGTGCTCCGCGGCTCCGCCTTTGCCGCCCACGCAATCCCACAGGGCGCTTTCGCCGGCGCGGCCGGCGCCGTGCTCGTCGGGACGAGCACGCTGCTCGGCCTCGGCGTCTTCGCCGTCGCCGGTGCCCTCGGCATCGGCTGGCTCGGCAGGCGGGCGAGGCGTGACGTGGCGACCGCGCTCGGGTTCGTGCTGATGCTCGCCGTGGGCGCGCTGCTGCTCTCGTTGAGTCAGGGCTACGAGCCCGAGATCGACGCCCTGCTCTTCGGGCAGGTGCTCGGCGTCGGCAGCTACCAGGTGCTGCCGACCGCCGTCCTCGGTCTCGTGAGCCTGGTCGCGCTCCTCGTGCTGTACCGGCCGCTCGTCCTCGCCGCCGTGCTGCCGGAGCTCGCCGAGTCGCGGGGCGTCGCCGTGGCGTCGACGGAGATCGCCTTCCTCGTCGTCGTCGGCCTGGCCACGGCGATGACCGTGCCCGTCGTCGGGGCCTCGCTGATGTTCAGCCTGATGATCGCCCCGGCCGGGGCAGCGAGGTCGCTCACCGACCGGCCGGCGCGGGCGCTCGTCTATTCCTCGACGATCTCGCTCGCCGTCGTCTGGGCGTCGATCGCCGGCTCCTACGCGTCGAACTGGCCGGTCGGCTTCTTCGTCGGCGCGATCGGCGTCGTCGTCTACGGCCTGTCACGGGTCGCCGCGGCCCGTCGCCACCGCGCGCTTTGGCCAGGCTCGGGTCAGCTGCCGGCGCGAAGCGCCTGACGCAGGGCCTCGACGAAGGCGTCCACGTCTGCT
>DAHVLW010000313.1:0-9233 GCA_027320205.1 Acidimicrobiaceae bacterium | reverse complement strand
GGTGCTCCCGCCGCTGTCGCTCTGGGCGGTCTCGATGCTCCTCCAGCCGGCGCTCGAGGGCCGGTACGTGCTGTTCTGCGTTCCCGCCGGTGCGCTTCTGGCCGGCGCGGCCATCTCGAGGATCCGGCCCGCCCCGGCCGGGCTCGCCGTCCTCGCCGCTCTCGCCGGCGCCCGGGCTGCCCTCGTCGTGCCCACCTACGGCGTCCCGATCGAGGACTGGAGCGCTGCCGCGGCTCTCGTCGCCAGGTCGAGCCGGCCCGGAGACTGCATCGCCTTCTTCCTCGCCGACGGCGAGGACGCTTTCGACTACTACGCCGACGAGCGCCACTTGGGCGAGCCCCGCCCGGTGCTCCCGGCGTCGCCGTACGCGGCGCGCGCTCCCTACGCGCTCGACCCGGCTGTGCTCGGGGAAGGCGCGTTCGAGCACGCCACGGCGGGCTGCGCGCGGCTCTGGCTCGTGCGGAGCCACGCGAGCGCGGCGCGCCTCGCCCCGGGCGCGCCGCCCTTCCAGGTGCTCAAGCGGCGGAGGTACCTCGACCTGCTCGCCGAGGTCGGCTCCCGCTTCACCCTCACCGTCGCCCGGCCGTATCCCGGCGTGCTCGTCGAGCTCTACCTGCCGAGACCCGATCCGACCGGCCGCGGACCGCGCCCGATGCCGAGCAGGACGGGCGTCGCCGGCGTGATCTCGTCGGCGACGAAGAAGTCCGACGCGGTGATCCCCGATGCGCCCCCGGTCCCGGATCGTGCCGTCAGGCGGTAGGCGAGAGGGAGCAGCGCCGAGTAGGCGCCCACGTACCAGGACCGTGGGATGCGGTGGCGGATGTGGAGGGCGTCGAGGGCGAGGATGCGACAGGCCCTCGCTCGGCGCGCCGCGAGGTCGCGCCTCGCCCGCTCGCTCGCCTCGAGGCCGGTGACGGACGCCGCGGCGAAGTGGCGCCCGAGCGCCGACTCGAGCTCGGCCGGCTCGAAGAGGTGGATGTGGAAAGGGTTCTCGAAGTCCGCCGGCGCGTTCGGGGTGAGGAAGAAGGCCGTGCCTCCGGGCGCCAGCACCCGGGCGACCGCGGCGACGTGCAGGTCGGGTCGCTCGAAGTGCTCGATGAGGTGCGAGGAGCACGCTGTGTCGAAGGCCCCGGAGCGGAGTCCGAGCCGCTGCGCGTCCATGCAGGCGAGACCGGTACCGGAAGGGACGCGCCGGCGCGCCTCGACGAGGGCTGCGTGCGCGTAGTCGATGCCGACGACCTGCCGTCCCGGACGTGCGAGGCGCGCCGTGGCGGCGCCGACGCCGCAGCCGAGGTCGAGCAGGACGCCCGGCCCGGCGCGCCTGTCGACTTCCCGGTACCCGGCCTCGTGGATGGCGAGGATCGAGTCTGGCGTGCGCCCCTCGATGGGGCGCTCGCCGGTCAGCCGCGGCATCCGCCCAGGCTACGGGCTCTCGAGCGTCGACCACGCCAGCGAGCCGACGGCGGCGAGGCAGAGCGCCTGGACGGCGAGGCCGGCGGAGGCGGGCGGCGCCGTGCCGCCCGGTGGCATGAGGGCGGCAAGGACGCCGGCGGCGACGAGGCACCCGGCGGCTCCCGCGCCGGCCCACGCGGGCGACACCGTGTCGGGACCCCGCCTCGGGGGCAGTCCGGCCGTGACCAGCCCGGGCGCGGGCCATCCGGCTGGTGGCGAGCCGCGTGCCAGCCGCGCGGACGCGAGCCGACGGGGCAGGTGCTCGGCCCCGAGCAGGGCGAGGAGCGAGGCCGCCGAGACGGCGAGGCCGGCCCACCCCCCTGCGAGCCCCGAGACGACCACGCCGATCGCCGCGGGAAGCCTGCCTCGCGCCGCCTTCCGAGCGGCGACGGGGTCCCGGCGGCGCTCGGGCAGGGCGGCGAGACCGATGAGGACGAGAGCGGCGGCTGCACCGGCGAGCAGGCCGAGGCGATAGCCGGCCTCGGGCGCGTACGTCAGCCGGACCAGCCCGCCCGCGCCGGCGGGCACGACGAAGGCCTGCTGCCACCCGTCGACCACGCCGTCTGCGAGGCGGTGGCCGCCGAGGGTCGCGACCCACCCGGCGTTGGCGTTCTCCCGGACGACGAGCCACGCCGCCGAGCCAGGCCCGATCCTGAGCTCGCGGCTTTCCCGGAGCCAACTGAGGACGGTGAGGCGCCTGCGGCGGGCGCCCGCCGGTGCCGGGCCGGAAGTGCCCGAGGCGTCCCGGGCGCCCTCGCCTCCGCGCCTCGGTTCGAGCGGCACGAGGCTCGCCGCGACCGGCGTGACGGTCGCGTCCTGCAGGAGCCGCAGATGGTGCCGGCCGGCGCGGAGCGTGAGGACGCCAGGGGCGCCGCCGGCTTTCCCTCTTCCGAGCGCGCACGGCACGATCTGGAGCGGCGCGGCGTCGAGCACCGATCGGAGCGTCCCGCGCACGAGCGTCGGGACGTGCGCCTCGTCGAGACCGATCTCGGGCCCGCGGCCGCAGGGGAGGGCGACGCTCGCCGAGAGCGGCGGCGCGCGCGGCGCGAGCCCGGGTGCGAGGAGCCGGAGCGAGCTCAGGCCGACGGGGAGCGTCGCGACGCCGCGGGCGGTCTCGTCGCGGCGCGCCGCCAGCCTGGGGAAGGAGATCTGGAAGACCCGGGCGGTGATCGGCCGCGGGAGGCGCACGAGCCCTGCGTGCACGGCGACCGTCTCGGACGTGCCGGCGCCGACGACCTGGACGGCGGTCGGGCTCGAGGCCGGGAGGCGGGGGGAGCGGCTGATCTCGAGGCCGGTGAGCGCGACGCGCCGTGGCAGCGTGAGGGAGAGTCGCGGGCGGGCGTCGGAGGCCGAGGCGATCCAACCACCCCCCGGGTCGTCCTCGAGGAGCGTCTCGGGGGAGTCGGCGGGGGAGGCGACGAGCTGGGAGGATGCCCGGATCCGCACCCCGCCGGCGGTCGGCATCGCAGCCTCGAGCGCCGCGGTGCCGCGGGCCACGCCGAGAACGTGCAGCCGGTAGCGGGCAGGGCGGGAGAGGTCGAACGTCCGGTCGAGACCGCCCGAGTCCTCCGTGCCGGCGACGAGAAAGGGCGCGCAGACGGTCGCCGGCAGCGAGCGCATCTCGACGCAGCCGTCGTCGGCGCCGGGCTCGGCGGAGAAGGCGAGGACCGGCGGCCCTGCGGCACGGTCGGCGCCGGCGGGGACGAGCAGGCTCTCCTCTGCCGGCGGAGCCCCCGGCGCCGAAACCTGGAGGGCGGCGGCCTTGCCCCGCCCCCCGCCGGCGACTGCGGCGATCGTCGCCTTGAGGAAGCTCGTCCGGCCGGCGGGGATGGCGAAGGTGCGCGGCCCGCCTCCCTCCGGGAGGCGCAGCATCGCGCTTCCCCCGTCCGTCGTCACCCGCACCTCGCTCGCCGCCGGGCCGGTCCCTGGCATCGGCGGGGAGGCGACCGTCACGGAGCGGAGCTCGACGGGGCGGCGGAAGCGCTCCTCGACCCACTGGCCGACGGCGTGCGCCGACCCGTTCACCCAGGCGGTGCTGGGGTCGCCGTCGAACGCGGCCACCGGGCCGTCGGCCGGGTCGAAGTCGCGCACGGCCGAGGCGTAGCTCGCCGCCGACGAGGCCTCGACGGTGGAGACGCCGTAGAGGATCGCCGTCGTCTGGTGCCCCGACGGGTTCCCGAAGAGATAGTCGTGAACCCGGCGCGGTTCGGACCAGGGCTGGCCGGGGAGCAGGGTTGCCGAGACGTTGTCGGCGGCACGGCCGAAGTTGACCTCCTGGCGCCGGTAGCCGTCGGTCACGACGGGGATCTCGCCGGCGGCGCGGGTCCCGCGTGCCGTCGGGTCCGCCGCCATCACCGTCGCGGCGCCCTCCGGCAGCAGGCCGAGGTTTGCGAGCCCGAGGAGCGATCCCGGTCCGCCGCTGACGCGAAGGGTGCCGGCGAGGGGGTAGGTCACGACGCGCCGCACCGGTCCGCCGACCTCGAAGATCTCCACCGCGGGCACGGCGATCTGCGTCCCGCCCGCGACGACGACGCCGCCCTCGCTCGCGTTGCCGACCAGGGGGCCGAAGGCGGCGACCCGCCGGATCCCCGGCGAGCTCTCGAGCGCGGCGTGGACGAGGAGCGGCGAGGTGATCGTGCCGTTCTCCCGTCCGGCGTCGAGGTCGTTCCGGACCACGAGGAAGCGGACGCCGGCGCGGCCGAGGACCGGAGCGAGGCCCTTCTCGCCATGGCCGGATCGCACGACGGCGTCGATCGCGTCGAGCAGGCGGGCGTTGCCGGCGCCGCCGAGCGGCGCGGCGTTGCGCACGGCCCAGGGCGTCGTCGCGAGGACCTGGAACGGCTCGTCCGTCGGGAGCCCCCAGACGTAGTCGGGGTGCTGGCTCGCAGGCAGGAGCAGCGACCAGGCCCCGGAACGGTCGTGCGTCGCCAGCCAGCTCGCGGCGGCGCGCCACCATCTCGGGAGCGAGCGGAATGCGCCAGGCGGCTCGAGCCGGCCCGACCACACCGGCCAGGCGCCGGCGGCGACGGCGGCCGTGGTCCCGATCGCCGCCGTCGCGCCGGCGACGGCACGAAGCGCCGCGCCAGGTCTCGACATCCGGCGGGCACCCACGGACGCGAGGGCACAGCCCTCGGCGACGCCGATCGCCAGCGGGACCCTCAGGACGAGGTCGAACTTGCTGACGTTTCGGAAGGCCACGAGCGGGCCGTCCAGCAGCGATCGCTCGAGCGCACCGATCGGGGAGCCGCCGAGCCCGCCGTGGCCGAACGTCACGAGCCCGACGCCGACGAGAACCGCCGTGATCAGATACTCCCGTGCTGCAAGGCGTGTGCGTGCGCACCCGAGCACGCCGGCGGCGACGAGGACCGCCGACGCGAGGACAGGCAGGGGACGCGAGACGAGCTGCCACGCGGCGGGCGACTGCGGCCCGTCACCAGTGAGGATGTGGCCCACCCAATCCGACGTGCCTTGCAGGACGTTGAACAGCGACGTGGAGCTCGTCGTCGTCGCCGCCGACTCGATCCAGTCGACGAACGGCGCGCTGTAGCGGGCGAATGCGGCGAGCCCGAGCGCCCACCAGAGCGCCCCGAGCGCGACGGCGAGCGCCCACCAGGCCGAGAGGCGCCCCACCGCGCGCCTGGGGCCCGTGGCGGCGAGCCAGGCAAGGTAGAGGCCCGGGAGGACGAGCGTCGCGAGCGTCGCCGACGCGTTCACCCCGCCGGCGAGGAGGAACGCGATGCCGCTCGCCGCGGCGGCGTGCCGGGGACGCTCGAGCGCCCGCTCGCCCACGAGCGGCGCGAGGATCCACGGTGCGAGGCACTCCGGAGCCGTCTCTGCGCTGACCGATCCGAGCTGGCTCAGGATCGAAGGCGTGAGGGCAAAGGCGAGGGCAGCGACGAGCCGGGTCGCCGGTGTCCCTGCGCCGAGGCGGCGGGCGAGGTGGAGGCAGCCGAGGAACGCCGCAACGAGCAGAGACGACTGCCAGGCGCGCTGGATCGTCCAGGCCGGCAGCCCGGCGGCATGGCCGAGGACGAAGAACGGCCCCATGGGGAACAGGTAGCCGTAGGACTGGTTCGCGATCTCCCCGAAGCCGGTCTGCGGCTGCCAGAGGCGCGTCGCATCCTCGAGGAAGCGCAACGGGTCGAGGGTCACGGCGAGCTTGGTGTCGGCGACGACGAAGCCGGGATGCTGGGCGAAGACCGCCGCGACCAGAGCCGCGCACACGCCGAGGGAGGCAAGCCGCTCCGCCCGGGGATGCACGCTCGCCGTCGCGCTTCGCACTATCGGCGACGGAGGACGAGCAGCACGTTCCAGCTCGCGAGCTCGCGAAGGCCGGGGACCGCGATCACCCAGCGCGCCCAGCGAGGGTGGTAGCGCGGCAGCCGGGCGACGACCTCGGCCGTGCCGTCGGCGGCTCGCCGCCGCGCCCAGCGCAGCATTCGCCCCGCCGACCAGGGGAACAACGATACGCCGTAGTCGTTCTTCGGCCGTCGCCCGTGGATGCGCGCGTAGCGGTCCGCCGCCCGCCTCCCGCCGATCAGGAGGTGGTAGGGGCGGGTCTCGTGCCCGCCGTGGAACGAGAGCCAGCACGAGTAGGAGAGGAGCACGGTGCCGCCCGGCCGCGTGACGCGGAGCATCTCGTCGGCGAGCGCCTCGGGCTCGGCGACGTGCTCCAGGACGTTGCTCGACACGCAGATGTCGACGCTGGCGCTGCGGACCGGCAGCGCCCGTCCGTCGCCGGCGACGACCCGGCACGGCGGAGCCCCTCGGCTACGAATCTCGCCGAGGTCGGGATCGACGACGACGCAGCGTGCGCCGAGCTCTTCGAGAGCCTCCGCCGCCCAGCCGGGCCCCCCGCCCACGTCGAGGGCCACGGCGCCGGAGACCGGCGCCCAGCCGGACAGCTGCTGCGCGAGGTCGGCCCCGAGGAGACGGTAGAACCGGTCGGGTTCGGTCTGCTCGAACCGGAACGAGCGCAGGAGCTCGACGCTGCGCCCGAGGCTCACCTCACGCACTCGTGCCGGCCGGTTGGCCGGCCGGCACGCCCATCGCAGCGTCGAGCACGGCTGAGATGCGCCCGATCGTGTCCGACCAGGAGAGCGCGAGCGCGCCGGCTCGAGCCGCCGCCCCCATCGCCTCGATGCGCACGGGGTCCGACAGCAGGGCGGCGAGGGCGTCGCAGAGCGCGTCCGAGCCGCCGTCCACGACGAGTCCGGTCTTGCCGTCGGCCACCGACTCCTCGGTCCCGCCGCTGCCGGCGAGAGCGACCGAGAGCGTGCCGCAAAGCCCGGCCTCGATCGTCGCAAGCGACCAGCCCTCCTTGACGCTCGGCACGACGTGCACCCAGGCGCGCGCCAGGAGGTCGACCTTCGCCTGCTCGTCGACGAAGCCGTGCAGCTCGACGGCGCCGTCCAATCCGAGCCGGTGCGCAGCTGCACGCACGTGTTCCTCCCAGTAGCCCCGCCCGACGACGTCGACGACGAGGTCGCCGAAGCGCGCCCGGAGGCGCGCGACGGCCTCCAGGGCGAGCTCGACACGCTTGTGCGGGACGAGTCGGCCGAGGACGACGATGCGCGGGCTCGCTGACCGGCGCGCCCCCGGCTCCGGGAGCGCCGGTGCCCCGATGCCGACGACGCAGATCCGATCCGGCGCCACGCCGAGAGCGGCGAGCTCGCGCGCCGTCGCCGCGCTCTCGGTCATGTACGGCGCGTGCCGGTAGATGGCCGGGCCGAGGCGAGACTCGACCCACCAGCCGATCCGGGCTCGGCGGCCACCGAGGACGAGCGGCCACTGCTCGCGGTGCACGTGGTGGACGAGCACGGCAACGCGACGGCTGGTGACGATCGGGGAGAGGAACGGCACGCCGTTCTGGACGTCGAGCACGACGTCGGGATCGACGCGCCGCAGTAGCAGCGCCGCCGCGGCGGCGCCGTAGACGGTGAGGCGCCCGCCGCGGCGGCGGTAGCGGAGCCCGTCGACCTCCTCGTCGCCCGGGGCGCCGTCGACGCGCGCCGAGAGCAGGGTCACGTCGTTCCCCCTCGCCGAAAGGCCACGCGCGACGGTCTCGATGTACCGTTCGCTGCCGCCGCTCTCGGGATGGCGGAGGTCCCGCCAGTTGCAGATCGCAACGCGAGCCCCCCCGGCGCTCACCCCCGGCACGAGCGGAGTGTAGTGGCGGGGCCCGCGCAAGCGCGGCTCCGAGAGGAGCGGGGTGAGGACGCGAGGGCGCCGGGTCGAGGCGCCGCCGGCGCCGCCGGCGGGCAGTCTGCACGTCGCCGCTGTCGGGCTCGCCGTCTTGGCGCACGGAAAGGACTGCTTCCCAGACAAACCGGCCGCGACGACCCTCAGGCAGCTTGGACGGGCGAGGGACGCCGTCGCCGGTGCGGGCCGGCGGTACCACGTGTACTTCGGCGAGCGGCTCCATGTGGAGAGCGCTGTGCTTGCCGGGCACCTCGTCTGGCAGGGGGCGATCGGCCGGGTCGTGCACCATCTCGGGCTCGGCCCACACCGGCTCGACGTCGCGAGGCGCCCCGCATGGTTCTTCGAGCAGTCGCGCCACGGCGGCATCCTCTGCGACATCGGCAGCCATCAGGTGGAGCAGCTCCTCTTCTTCACCGGCGCTCACGACGCCGAGGTCGTGGCGAGCGGGGTTGCGAACTGCCAGGCGACCTTGACCGCAAGGTAGCTCGTCTCTGCGAGTGGGCTGCTCGAGCCGGGCGTTCGATCATCGGTGTCGAGTCCGAGGTCGGCTCGGGGATGAACGGGGCTCGGGCGAAGGTTCGCCGTCTTCTCGCCGACCCGGAGGTGACGGCGATCGTGGTCGAGCACCGAGACCGCCTTGGACCGATGGACGTCGAGCTCGTCGAGGCAGCGCTGTCGGCAGGCAACCGTCGCCTTGTGGTCTTGGACGCCGGCGAGGTCGAGGACGATCTCGTCCGAGACATGACCGAGGTGCTCACCTCGTTCTGCGCCCGTCTCTATGGGCGGCGCTCGGCTCGTGACCGAGCCCAGCGAGCCCTCGCCAGCGCGGCCGGGGACCTGGCCGCCTGATTCCCTATGGACGACGCGCTGTCAAGCCGTCCTCTTGACTCGGGTTCCGCGCTCGGCCACGAGGCGCGCCTCGCCCCGTGCTCGCCGGACGAACCTGGCTACCGTCCGTCACGCGGATCGGAAGTGGCCGGGAGGATCGATGGTCGGGACGAGCGGTGGTCGTGGCCGAGGCAGCTCGCCGCGATGGTCGCCTTGCAGAACCGAAGTGCCAGGGAACGCGAAGGGACGCCTCGTCGGGTATCGCTCGTACGAATCGTTCGCCCGCTGTTCTTAGTGCGTCAGGCCGACCTTCTCCTCGTACCTACGGCCCCCGAGGGCGTCCGCGGTCGTCGCAGTGGGGCCACGACCGCGGGCTTCTCGAGGTCCGTTCGGTGCGCGCCTGCGGTGCGCGCCGAAGCGCCGAACTGAGGGAGCCTGCGGTGAAAGACCTGATGTCATGGGTGTCTTCCGGATGGCCGAACAGGCAGGAGCGAGGTGTGCCGAACGCCGGTTCGGGCGCGGCTTCGGAGCCGGAATCGGATCGGTGGAGCGCGTGATTCTGCGCCCCGGTCGCCTGCGTCGGATGACAACGTGTCGGCGGTCCAGTGCGAGACGTCTCGAGCATCCCACCTACCCGGCGTTACGGGGCAGTCGGTGTCCTGGGTGGGATGCTCGAGACGTTTGGCATGAGGCCCTCGCGCTGTCGAGGTTCGGTGACGGCGTTGAGCAACTACTCTCGTAAGGTGGGCGGT
>DAHVLW010000304.1:0-2338 GCA_027320205.1 Acidimicrobiaceae bacterium | reverse complement strand
CGTGCTCGTCCTCGTCGACGGGCGCCTTCGGACCGACACGCTCACCCGCGTCCCTGCGGCGGCGATCGACGCACGCCGCCTCGCGACCGGCAGGTCGATCTCGGGCGTCGTCGCCGGCGTCGCCTTCGCCGCCGATCCGGTCCTCACCGTGCCCGGCGGGGACGCGCGGCTCACGGGCAACCGCGGCACTCTCCCCTCCACGCTCGTCGCCCTCGGTCTCGAGGCCGACGTCGGCTATTCGGCCGACAGCGCGCTGTACTACCTGCTCGCGAGCGGTATCGCGCTCCTCGCGGCGGCCGCTTTCGCGTCAGGCGTCGCGCGGCGCATCTCGCGCCGTCTCCTCGCCGCGAGCGCGGCGGCGGCGCGCATCGCCTCGGGAGATCTGGAGACGCGCGTCGGCCTCGCCCGCAACGACTACCCCGAGCTCGCTGGCCTCGGCCGATCGCTCAACACGATGGCCGCCGCGTTGGCCCGCTCGCGCAACCTCGAGCGCGAGTTCCTCCTGTCGATCTCGCACGACCTGAGGACACCGCTCACCTCGATCCGTGGCTACGCCGAGGCGATCGCCGACCGCGCGGCGCCCGAGCCCGCAGAGGCCGCCCAGGTCGTCGTCGCCGAGGCGCTCCGCCTCGAGCGGCTCATCGGCGACCTGCTCGACCTGGCGCGGCTCGACGCCCACCAGTTCTCGCTCCACGAGGTCGTCCTCGACGCAGGGCGGTGCGCCGCCGAGGCCGCCGAGGCGCTCCGCTACGAGTTCGAGGCGGCGGACGTCAAGCTCGCGGTCGAGCGGCCCGACTACGAGCTGCGCGTCGCGGCTGACCCCGACCGCCTGGCGCAGGTGGTGTCCAACCTCGTCGAGAACGCCCTGAAGTTCGCGAGAACCTCGGTGCGCGTGAGCGTCGGGGAGGCGGCGACGGCCGGCCACACGGTGCTCGTCGCCGTCGAGGACGACGGTCCCGGCATCGCCGGGGAGGACCTGCCGCACATCTTCGAGCGGCAGTTCAGCTCGACTCGCAGGCCAGCGCGCGCCGCGGGCACCGGGCTGGGCCTCACCATCGTCGCCGAGCTCACCTCGGCGATGAGCGGGGCGGTCGTCGTCGACTCCCCGCTCGGGCCCGACGGCGGCACCCGCATCACCGTCCGCCTCCCGCGCACCGCTGCGTGACGGCCTGACCGGCAGGACAGAGGCTGCGTGATCACGCCCCCATCGGGAGCTCGGCCACCTCGGCGCGACGCCCGCCCGAGCCGGCCGCGCCGGTCGGGGGACCACCGAGCAGGACCGCCACCGGAGGGGTGACCTCACGGCGGACATAGGCAAGGGCGACGGTCGCGCCGAGGCCGGGCGACCAGGCGGCGCTCGTCACCTCGCCGACCTGCCGCCCGTCGAGCAGCAGGGCCTCGCCCGGGTGGGCGTCCGGCGCCTGCGCCTGCACCGGCGCCGACAGGGAGTGCTCGTCGCCCGCGACGAGCAGGCCTCGCAGGCGCCGGGGCACGTTGCGGCCCCGGGCGTCGATGCGGGCGACGAGCTCCTGACCGGGATAGCAGCCCTTGGCGAAGCTCACGGCGCGGCGGACGACGCCCGCCTCCTCCGGGATCGTGCGCTCGGTGATCTCCCGGCCCATCACCGGCTGACCTGCCTCGATGCGCGCCGCCTCGAGGGCTCGCCCGTCGCCGAGCGGGACCTCGGCAGGGCGCCGCACGTCGGGCGCGACGAGGTCGAGGCCGGCGAGGCCGGGCCATCGGACGGCGAGCGCCGCGCCGCCCGTGACGCAGGCACCGACCTCCTCGCCCGAGAGCTCGAGGGACTTCGGCCCTCGGAGGGCGAGCATCGGCCAGCGCGCGACCTCGAGGTCGACCTTCACGCGCAGGCGAAAGCGAGAGAGCCGCTCCCGCACGGCGTCCCCGTAGCCGGCTGCCACCACCACCAGCGCCACCTGTTCTTCGACCCGGGCGACGCGCACGTAGGCCTCGACGCGCCCCTGCGGCGCGAGGAGGAGGGACTCCACCGACTCACCGACTGCGAGCGTCGCGAGGTCCTGGCTGCACTGGGTCTGGAGGTAGGACAGCGCGTCGGGCCCGCTGGCACGCACGACGTCGCACTCCACCGCGCAGGCGACGGCGCCCTCACGAAGAGCCCTGTAGCTCGCCGCGAGCCCGAGGGGCGCCGGGGAGCTCACGTCGCCGACGTCCCGCCGGGCTCTGGGGCGGCGGGACGGGCGGCGTCCGCCGCGAGGAGCCGCGCGCCGGCCACTGCTGCGAGGATCGAGCGTGCCTTCGCCTGGCACTCGCGGTCCTCGTCCTCGGGGACGCTGTCGGCGACGATCCCGGCGCCGGCCTG
>DAHVLW010000298.1:0-9588 GCA_027320205.1 Acidimicrobiaceae bacterium | reverse complement strand
GCCGGGGATCGGACGGTCGCCCGTCCAGACCACCCCGTCGAGATCGAGCAGCCACACCTCCGCTCCACCGCGACCGTCCATGTCCACCTCACGATCCTGCCATCCTGTGCTACGCAGGTGGCATGGCCCGCTTCGAGCCCTTCGCAGGGCTGCGCTACGACCCGGAGGCCGTCGCGCTCGCAGAGGTGATCGCGCCCCCCTACGACGTCGTCGCACCGACCGAGCGGGATCGCGTGGCGTCGCGCAGCCCCTACAACTCGATCCTGCTCGAGCTGCCGGCCCCCGACGAGAAGGCCGGCCTCGACCGCTACGCCCATGCCGCGGCGCTCCTCGAGAGCTGGCGGGCACAAGGCGTGCTGCGCCGGGACTTCCGCGAGTCGATCTACGTCTACCGGATGAGCTATGTGGCCGAAGAAGGGCAGGCGCGCTCGACGACGGGGGTCGTCGGGGCACTCGGCCTCGACAGCGAGGGCGACGGCGAGGTGCTGCCGCACGAGCGGACGATGCCGCGCCCGAAGGGCGATCGCCTCGACCTGCTTCGCGCGTGCCGGGCGAACCTCTCGCCGATCTGGGGTCTGTCGCTGTCGAGCGGCCTCGCCGCCCGCTGCGCCGAGGTGGCAGCGCACGCGCCGGCCGCGATGGCGGCGAGCGACGACGACGACGTCCGCCACGAGATGTGGCCGGTCGCCGATCCCGAGGTGATCGCGTCGATCGCCGAACGCGTCGAGGCGAGCCCCGTCGTCATCGCCGACGGCCACCACCGCTACGAGACGGCGAGCCTCTACCAGGCGGAGCGTCGCCGCGCCAACGCGGGGGCGCCGGGAGCCTACGACCTCGTGATGGCCTACGTCGTCGAGCTCTGCGAGGACGAGCTGGTCGTCGAGCCAATCCACCGGCTCGTCTCGGGCTTGCCGGCCGGCCTCGACCTCGCAGGAGCGCTCGACGAGCACTTCGAGCTCTCCCCGGGCCCGGCCGACCCTGTCGAGCTGCAGGCGGTGATGGCGCGGGACGCCGCCATCGGCCTCGTCACGAGCGACGGCAATCTCCTGCTCAGACCGCGCCAGCGCTTGCTCGAGGAGGCAGATGCCGACCTCGATTCGAGCCGGCTCGATGTCGCGCTCGCCGGGCTCCCCGCGCACGAGGTCTCCTACTTGCACGGCGCTCGCAACGCGGCCCAGGCGGTCTGCTCGGGGACGGCGGATCACGCCTACCTTCTCAGGCCGGCAACAGTGGCCCAGATCGCCGAGACGGCGCACAGCGGGCGGCGCATGCCGCCGAAGACGACATTCTTCCAGCCCAAGCCACGAACCGGCATGGTCTTCCGCCCGGTGCAGGGCTAGAGAGCCGCCGGGCGTCGCCCGCCCCGGGGGCGGGGCGACCCACGGCACTGGCGCCGGACCCCGGCGCTCCTGCGTTCAGCCTTCGGGCCCGTCCACCGTCCACGTCGTCCCCGAGCGCAGCAGCGCGTCGAGGTCCCCGCCCCCCTTGCGCCGGCGCACCTCGTCGATCTGCGCATCGACGAGACTCCCGTAGTCGGGGCGCTCGACGGCGCGGAACACCCCGATCGGCGTCGGCTCAAAGGGCCCTTGGGCGAGATGGGCGAGAAGGAAGGCGAGGGCGGGGTCCGCTCGCCGTTCGTCGTGGACGAGGAGCGCCGGCTCGCCGACGTCGGTGACCTCGACGATCCCGAGCCGGCCATCCGGCGTGAGCGCGACGCCCTTGTGGAGGTTCGCGCCGAAGCGCACGGGCTCGCCGTCCACGAGCGGCACCAGCATCTCCTCGCGCGCCGCCTTGCCGGTCACCTGCTCGAAGGCGCCGTCATTGAAGACGTTGCAGTTCTGGTAGACCTCGACGAGCGCCGCGCCCTTGTGCTCGTGCGCCCGCCGGAAGGTCTCCATCATGTGCTTGCGATCCATGTCGTGGGTGCGGGCGACGAAGGTCGCCCCTGCGCCGAGGGCAAGGGCAATCGGGTTGAACGGCGTGTCGAGTGAGCCGAACGGCGTCGACTTCGTCACCTTGCCGAGCTCCGACGTCGGTGAGAACTGGCCCTTGGTCAGCCCGTAGATCTGGTTGTTGAAGAGGAGGATCGTGATGTTGACGTTGCGGCGCAGCGCGTGGATCAGGTGGTTGCCGCCGATCGACAGCGCGTCGCCGTCACCGGTGACGACCCAGACGTCCAGGTCCGGGCGGGAGATGGCGAGGCCCGTCGCGATCGCGGGCGCGCGGCCGTGGATCGTGTGCATCCCGTAGGTGCTCATGTAATAGGGGAAACGCGCCGCGCAACCGATGCCCGACACGAAGACCGTGCGCTCGCGCGCCACGACGAGCTCGGGGAGCAACAGTTGCACCGCCGCGAGGATCGAGTAGTCCCCGCAGCCCGGGCACCAGCGGACCTCCTGGTCGCTCGCCCAGTCCTTCCGGGACGTCGCGGGGACGGCCTGCCCGGTCGCGGTCATGACGCCACCTCCCTGCTCGCGGCCCTTCCGAGCTGCTCGACGATCGCCCGCTCGACCTCCCCGACGCTGAAGGGCGTGCCGGCGACGTTGCCGAGCGGAGTCTCGTCGACGAGGAACTCGGCGCGCACGAGGCGGGCCAGTTGGCCGAGGTTGTTCTCGGGCACGAGGACGCGCCCGTAGCACCGGAGCACCTCGCCGAGGTTGCGGGGGAACGGGTTGAGGTGCACGAGGTGGGCGCTCGCGACGGCGAGGCCGCGTGCCCGGACCCGCCGCACCGAGGCGGTGATCGCGCCGTAGGTCGACCCCCAGCCGAGCACGAGGAGCGGCGCCGGCGAACCGGCGGCAAGGCCGGGGTCGTCGACCTCGACGTCGGGGACGGAGGCGGCTATCCCCGCGATGCGGGCGGCACGCAGGCGCACCATCCGCTCGTGATTGGCAGGGTCGTAGGAGACGTCGCCGGTGGCGTCGTGCTTTTCCAGGCCCCCGACCCGATGCTCGAGACCCGGCGTGCCCGGCAGCGCCCATGGCCGTGCCAGCGTCTCGGGGTCGCGCGCGTAGGGCTCGAACGCCTCGACGCGCGCCCCGCCGCCTGCGGGCGCCGGCGGCTTGGCGAACGCCGGGTCGATCGGCGCCAGTTCGGAGACCTCCGGAAGGCGCCAAGGCTCCGAGCCGTTGGCGAGGTAGCCGTCGGAGAGCAGGTAGACCGGCGTGCGGTAGCAGATCGCGATCCGCGCCGCCTCAATCGCCGCCTCGAAGCAGTGCGAAGGGGTGCGTGCCGCGACGACCGGCGCAGGGGCCTCGCCGTGGCGACCGTACATGACGTGGAGCAGGTCGGCCTGCTCGGTCTTGGTGGGCAGGCCCGTCGACGGCCCGCTGCGCTGGATGTCGACGACGACCAGCGGGAGCTCGAGGCTCACGGCGAGACCGATCGTCTCGGACTTGAGGTCGATCCCTGGCCCCGAGGTCGTCGTCACTGCGAGGGCGCCGCCGAACGCGGCGCCGAGCGCGGCGCCAGCGCCGGCGATCTCGTCCTCGGCCTGGAGGGTGCGCACCCCGAAATGCTTCTGCTTCGCGAGCTCGTGCAGCACGTCGGAGGCGGGGGTGATCGGGTAGGAGCCGAGGAACAGCGGGAGGCCGGCGAGGCGCGCCGCGGCGATCAGCCCCCACGCAAGGGCGGTGTTGCCGGTGACGTTCGTGTACGTCCCCGGGACGAGATCCCTCGGCGGCACGCGGTAGGAAGACTCGAAGAGCTCCGCCGTCTCCCCGAAGTTCCAGCCGGCCCGCAGCGCAAGGGAGTTCGCCTCGACGACGAGCGGGCGGGCGGCGTAGCGGCTCGCGATGAACTCGAGCGCCGAGTCGAGCGGGCGGTGGTACATCCATGAGAGCAGGCCGAGCGCGAAGAAGTTCTTGCTCCGCTCGGCGTCCCGGGGCTTGGCCCCGGTGGGCTTGCAGGCCTCGAGCGTGAGGCCCGTCATCGGCACCTCGTAGACCCGGTAGCCCGCGAGGCTCCCGTCCTCGAGCGGGCTCGAGGCGTAGCCGGCCTTGGCGACCGCGCGCTCGTCGAACGCGTCGGCATTGACGATGATCGTGCCGCCGGGCGCCATGTCGGCGACATTGGCCCTGAGCGCCGCGGGGTTCATCGCGACGAGCACGGTCGGGGTGTCGCCCGGCGTGAGGATGTCGTGGTCCGCGACGTGGACCTGGAAGGCGGACACGCCGGCGAGGGTCCCCGCCGGCGCCCTGATCTCCGCCGGGAAGTTCGGCAACGTCACGAAGTCGTTGCCGAGGATCGCCGACTCGGTCGTGAACTGGTCGCCGGTGACCTGCATCCCGTCGCCGGAGTCGCCAGCGAAGCGGATCACGGCGCTTGGAAGCGACTCGACGTCGCGGACTCCGCTCCGGTCGGCGGTGCTGGTCATGATGCATGCCTCCTCGTCGAGGCTCCGGGGCGCGAGCAGCCACGCCGAGCGCTGCCCCGTTGCGGCGCCGACCGGCCACGTCCGGTCGGGCCGAGCCGAGATGCTACCCGCCCCTCGGGCACACCCCGCTCATGCGACGGTCACCCCGGGGTCGAGATAGACGTCCTGGACGGCGTGGATGATCTCGACGCCCTCGGCGACCGGTCGCTGGAACGCCTTGCGTCCGAGGATGAGTCCCATGCCGCCAGCACGCTTGTTGATCACCGCCGTGCGGACCGCCTCGGCGAGGTCGTTGGCGCCCGCGGACTCGCCGCCGGAATTGATGAGCCCGATCCTCCCCATGTAGCAGTTCACAACCTGCCAGCGGGTGAGGTCGATCGGGTGGTTCGTCGTGAGCTCGGTGTAGACGCGCGGGTCGGTCCTGCCGAAGCCGATCGCCGTGTAGCCGCCGTTGTTCACCGGCTGCTTCTGCTTGATGATGTCAGCCTCGATCGTCACGCCGAGATGGTTCGCCTGGCCGGTGAGGTCTGCGGAGAGGTGGTAGTCGGCCGCGGGTGCCTTGAACGCCTCGTTGCGCAGGTAGGTCCAGAGCACGGTGTACAGCCCGAGACGGTGCGCCTCGGCGAAGGCTGCGCCGACCTCCTGGATCTGGCGGGTCGACTGGTCGGAACCGAAGTAGATGGTCGCCCCCACCCCGACGGCACCGAGGTCGACCGCCTGGCGCACCGAGGCGAAGAGCACCTGGTCGTGCTTGGCCGGATAGGTGAGCAGCTCGTTGTGGTTGAGCTTGACGATGAAGGGGATCTTGTGGGCGTAGCGCCGTGCGACCGCGCCGAGCACCCCGAGCGTCGATGCCACGGCGTTGCAATCCGCGGCGATGGCCAGCTCGACGATCGCCGCCGGGTCGAAGTACGCCGGCTCCTTGGCGAAGCTCGCCGCCCCGGAGTGCTCGATGCCCTGGTCGACGGGGAGGATCGAGAGGTAGCCGGTGCCGCCGAGGCGGCCGTGCCGCAACGTCGTCTCGAGGTTGCGCAGCACCGCGACGGACCGGTCGGTAGCCGCGAAGACCCTGTCGACATAGTCGGGTCCGGGCAGGTGAAGCTGCTCCTGGGCGATGGTCGTGCTCTTGTGGTTGAGCAGGTCGTCGGCCTCCTCGCCGAGCAGCGCTGCGATGTCGACGCCCATTGGCGCGCCTCCTCGTCCCTCGTCTCTCGCCGGGCCAAAAGTAGCTCGTATGGACCTTCGCCCCTGTGCCCGGCGGTCCCGGGACGACGAAGGTGGGGGGCGACCCCCGTCCGAGACAGGAGCAGCCAGTGAGCCACGCAGTCGAGTCGACGGTCGCCGCCACGCGCCCCGGAGGGCGCCTCGCCGTCGCTGCGCTGAAGGAGCGTGCCGCCGGCGAGCGCCGCGTCGCCCTCGTGCCGGCGGCCGCGCCCAAGCTCGCGCCGGCCGGGATCGACCTGCTCGTCGAGGAAGGCGCCGGCGCCTGCGCACGGATCTCCGACGGCGAGTTCGCGGGCGCCGGGGTGGCGGTGCTCGACGAGGGGGAGCTCCTCGAGCGCGCCGACGTGCTCGTCACCGTCTCGGCTCCGACCGGCGAGCTCGTCGGCCGGATCCGCAAGGAGCAGTTCCTCGTCGGGATGCTCCGCCCGCTCGCCGACCCCCGTCTCGCGCTCTCGCTCGCCGAGCGCGGCGTCACGGCGATCAGCCTCGACATGCTGCCGCGAACGCTCAGCCGGGCCCAGGCGATGGACGCCCTCACCTCCCAGGCCAACGTCGCCGGTTACAAGGCGGCGCTGATCGCCGCGGACACGCTCGGCCGGTTCTTCCCCCTCCTCATCACGGCGGCAGGCACCGCCAAGCCTGCCGAGGTGCTCGTGCTCGGCGCCGGCGTCGCGGGGCTCCAGGCGATGGGGACCGCCCGCCGGCTCGGCGCGGTGGTGACCGGCTACGACGTCCGTCCGGAGACCAGGGCGGAGATCGAGTCAGTGGGGGCGCGCTGGCTCGAGTTGCGCTCGGTCGGCCCCGCCGGCGGCGAGGGCGGCTACGCCCGTGCGCTCTCGCCCGAGGAGCAGGCCGCCCAGCAGCGAGAGCTCGACGAGCTGGTCGCCCGTTTCGACGTCGTCATCACGACGGCCCAGGTTCCCGGACGCCCACCGCCGAGGCTCGTCACGGCGCACGCCGTCGAGCGGATGCGCCCGGGATCGGTGCTCGTCGACCTCGGATCGAGCGAGCTGGGCGGCAACGTCGAGGGCTCGAGGCCGGGGAGCAGGGTCGAGACGCCGGGCGGCGTCACGATCGTCGGCGCCGGCAACCTCCCCTCGGAGCTGCCCCAGGCCGCGTCGGCCGCCTTCTCGAGTAACGTGACCGCCCTCCTGCTCGATATGGTCAGCGGCGGCACGCTGTCGATCGACCTCGAGGACGAGGTCCACGCCGGCGTCGTCGTCACCCACGAGGGGGAGGTCGTGCACGAAGCGGTACGCAGGCTGCTCGGACCGGCCGGTGCCTCGTGACACATTCGCACCTCTACCCAGCCGACCGACCTGGAGGGGAAATGACCCGCATCCCGGGAGCCGTCGCATGAGCGCCGGGCTCGTCTCCGACATCAGCATCTTCGTGCTGGCGATCCTCGTCGGCTTCGAAGTGATCAGCAAGGTCCCCTCGACGCTGCACACGCCGCTCATGTCGGCGTCGAATGCCATCCATGGCGTCGTGGTCGTCGGCGCGATGATCACCGCGTCGGCCGCCCACGACACGACCGGCTACGTGCTCACCTTCGTCGCCGCCGTCTTCGCGGCGATGAACGTCGTCGGCGGCTACGCGGTCACCGACCGGATGCTCCAGATGTTCAAGAAGCGGCCGGCGCCGGCCGCGCGCGCCGCGGAGCAGTCGCCGGCGGCTGCGCCCTCGATCGACGGCGAGCGCGCAGGTGCGGGGAGTGCGGCACGATGAGCACGATCGACACCATCGTCGCCTTCGTCTACCTCCTGGCGGCGATCGGCTTCGTCGTCGGTCTCCACCTCATGAACTCGCCGGCGACGGCGCGCAAAGGGAGCCCGATCTCGATGTGGGCGATGGTCGCCGCGGTTGCCGTGACGCTCGCCAAGATCGCCTACGACCAGACGATCACCGGCATCGGCTGGGGGATGCTCGGTGCCGGGGTGGCCGTCGGCGGGCTCGCGGGCCTGCGCATGGCGCGCCGGGTCAAGATGACGGCGATCCCCCAGCTCGTGAGCCTTTTCAACGCCGTCGGCGGCGGGGCGGCGGCGTTGATCGCGATCGCCGACTTCGTCCGGCTGACCGGCCCCTCCTCCTCGATCTCGACGACGGCGATCGTCGCCTCGGCGATCGACGTCATCATCGGGCCGGTCACCTTCACCGGGTCGCTGATCGCCGCTGGCAAGCTTCAGGGCTGGATCACCGGCGAGCCGGTCATCCTCCCGGGGACCCGCCTCATCACCGGGGCGCTCGCGATCGTCGGGCTCGGCGGTGCCTCGTATCTCTTCGCTGGGAACGCCAGCATGCCGGTGCTGATGACCGTCTGCGGCGCGGGGCTCGTCTTCGGCGTGACGATGGTGATGCCGATCGGCGGAGCCGACATGCCCGTCGTCATCGCCCTCCTCAACTCCTTCACCGGTATCGCCGTCGCCATCGCCGGCTTCGTCATCAACAACGCCGGCCTCATCATCGCCGGCGCCTTCGTCGGCGCCTCCGGCGGCATCCTCACCGAGCTCATGGCGATAGCGATGAACCGCTCCATCCTGAACATCCTGGTCGGCGGCTTCGGGACAGGCGACACGAAGGTCGCCGGCGCGGTCGCAGCCGGCGGTGACATCCGGCGCCTGTCGGGCGAGGACGCCGCGATCCAGATGGCCTACGCGAGCAAGGTGATGATCGTGCCTGGCTACGGGCTCGCCGCCGCCCAGGCGCAGCACGAGGCCCGCCAGCTTGCCGACGTGCTCGAGACGAACGGCGTGGAGGTGCTCTTCGCGATCCACCCCGTCGCCGGCCGCATGCCGGGCCACATGAACGTCCTGCTCGCCGAGGCCAACGTGCCGTACACCGCGCTCAAGGAGATGGACGAGGCGAACCCGGAGTTCCCGACCGCCGACGTCGCCCTGGTCGTCGGGGCGAACGATGTGACCAACCCGGCGGCACGCCGGTCCGGCAACCCCATATCGGGTATGCCGATCCTCGACGTCGACAAGGCGAAGAGCATCATCGTGATCAAGCGGTCGATGGGCCACGGCTACGCCGGGATCGACAACGAGCTCTACACCGATCCCAAGACCGGGATGTTCTTCGCCGATGCGAAGCAGGGGCTCGCCGAGATCGTCGCCGGGGTGAAAGCGCTGGTCCGCAGCTGAGCCGCCGCACGCTGAGCCGGAGCACGCTCGCCCGGCTGGCGCCGGACCCGAGCGGCACCCGGGCCTGCATCGGCTCGCGCACTCGCTCGGCGCTCGGGCCGGCGCCCGCCGGCACCAGGTCTCAGCGCAGGCCGGCGAGGCGCAGCACGGCGTCGGAGAGCTCGGCGTCGGCCTCGACGACGCGGCGGAACAGCTCACGGGCGCGCGGCACGTCGCCGCTCCGCTCGTAGAGGTCGGCAAGCGCGTACCACTGGCGCACATGCCGCTCGAGCGGCTTGCGCACCTGGCGGCTCACCGCGGGCTCGAGCAGGGCGCTCGCCTCGGTCAGCCGGCCGCGGTCCGCGAGCGAGCCCGCCATGACGAGCCGCCCCTCGGCGACGAGGTCGCTCGCTACTCCAGCCCGGCGAAGATCGGTCCAGACCTCCTCCACCCGCTCGTGGCGGCCGAGCGCCCGCTCGCAGTCGGCGATTACTGGGTGCTGGTCGTAGGCGCCGGTGAGCTCGACGAAGGCCGAGAGCTCACGCAGCGCCTCCTTCCAGCGCCCGAGCCGGTAGAAGGTGAGACCGCGCAGCTCGCGCACCGCCGGGACCGAGGCAGCGTCCCGAGCGAGCTCATGCAGCACGGTGAGCGCCTCGCGGTAGCGGTCGCGCTCGTAGGCGCGGGTCGCCTCGGCGAGGCGCGCCTCCAGGCGGGCGACGTGGCGCGGGCTTCCGAGATCGCGCAGCTCCGCGGCGACGGCGGGCCGGACGGGCCGCCGCGGCGCTGCCGCGCGTGCCGGGGCGCTTCGGCGCGGCGCTGCCGCGCGTGCCGGGGCGCTTCGGCGCGGTTCCCGTTGAGGCTCGCGGC
>DAHVLW010000170.1:0-2460 GCA_027320205.1 Acidimicrobiaceae bacterium | reverse complement strand
GACAGAGTCCCTTCGCATTCGCAGTCGCCTGCGCACTCGGGAGGCAAGCGCGGTGGACGTGACGAGCCGGCGACTGCTGCTGCTGAGAATCGTCGGCGAGGCCGAGCGCATGGCGCGGGCGGCGTGGACTGCCGGCGACGTCAACCGGGCGGTGCGATTCGCGAACCTCGCGGACTTCCTTTGGCGAGAAGTTCTCCCGAGGATGACGACGGCCGAGGCCAAGTGCCAGGCGCCCGACCAGGCCTCGCCGGCCGAGCGAGACGGTAGACAAGCGGTAGAACGCGGACCATCGCGGCACGTCAGAGCCGCTGCAGCAAACTCCGAGGCTAATCGGACCGACCAACGCGGCGACCGCCGCGCTGACGCTTGAACCGCACGAAGGAGGCACACGCGATGGAACCCAACGCGAAGGCCGGGACGCTCGCCGACATCCGGCGCCGCCTCGAAGACGTGCCGCACGCGATCGCCGCCGAGCTCGGCCGCCTCGAGCGCGACCTCGTTCGCCTCAAGGCGACGGCCTCCGGTCAGCCGTGGTACTGGCCGCGCGAGCGCGTCGCCCTCGCCGAGCGTCGCCTGCGGGACGCGGCCGGCCAGCGCCTCGCCGAGCTCCGGAGCCGGGCGGACGCGGACCTCGAGCTCCTCGACGGTGCGGCCCGGGCCGCGCAGAAGCCGGCGAGCCGGCCGATGGAGGCCGCCGAGCGTCTGCTCCTCGAGGTCCGCCAGGGGCGCGCCTGGGATCGCCTGCGTCGGCGCTTCGACCGGATCGCCGACACCGAGCCCGGCCGGCTCGAGCGAGCCGAGCGCGAGGTCCGCCGCGCCGTGAAGGATGCCGCCGACGATTCGGTCGCCTGGCGGGCGCTCGAGGCCGAGCTCCCGGGCTACCTCGAGGATCGCCGGTTCGACGCGGCGCGGAGCCTGGCCGAGGGCGCCGTCGCCGATCATGCGAAGGCGACGGCCTCGACGCTCGGCCTCTACGCCGGCAACCTCGTGGCGGACGTGGCCGAGGGCCGGCCTCGGCTCGCAGCGGCGTTCTCCCTCGCCGGCGACTTCGTGGCCGCCCGCCACAACGCCGGCCACATCGTGCGGCTGCCGGGCTTCGGTCAGAGCGACCTCGACACGGCGCCCTCGCCCCGAGCCGACGACCCGGAGCTCGCGAGCGAGAGCACGGAGCTCCTTGGGCCGCTCTCCCGGGCCGTCGAGAGCCTCGAGGCGCCGGGGCAGGCGGGGGGCTGACGTGGCGCAGGTCTGTCGGGTGTGCTCGAGCGAGCGTCGGGAGGAGCTCGAGCGGGCCATCGCCGAGGGGCGTGCGGCCCGGGCGATCGGTCGTGAGTTCGCCGTCTCCGAGTCCTCCATCCGCCGGCACGTGGCGAGCGGCCACGCCTCACCGGCCACGGTTGCGCTCTCCGGCCCAGACGGCGAGCTCGCCGACCTGCTGCACCGCCTCGAGGGTCTGTACGGGCGCGTGCAGCGGGTCCTCCGGTCGGGTGAGGCGAAGGGCTCGGCGTCGGTGATCCTCCGTGCCACGCGGGAGGCGCGCGGTCTCCTCGAGCTCGCGGCGAAGCTCACCGGCGCCCTCGACGAGCGCCCGCAGGTCACCGTGAACGTCCTCGGCTCCCCGGAATGGCTGGCGCTGCGAGGCGAGGTCCTCGGCGCCCTGGTCCGCCATCCCGCAGCGCTCGCCGACGTGCGGGCGGCCCTCAGCGGCCCCGAGAGCGTCGCAGCGTCCCGGGGAGGCAACTATCCCTGGGTGCCGGCCGAACGGCCCGCATTTCCGAACCCCTCCGACGGGAATGGGGCCTCGTGAACCCGCTCCGCGACGACTTCGCCCGCGCGCTCGACCCCGTGGAGCTTGCCCGCCAGGCGCTCGGCATGGAGCCGGACCCCTGGCAATCGAAGCTGCTCCGCTCGAGCGCGGATCGGGTGCTGGTCCTCGCGTCGCGCCAGGCGGGCAAGACCGTGACGCTCGGCCTCGCCGCGCTCCATGCCGCCCTGTATGAACCCGGCGCCCTCGTGCTCGTCGTCTCGGCCTCCGAGCGACAGGCCCGGGAGCTCTTCCGCGTGGCCGTGCAGGCCTACCGCTCGCTCGGCCGGCCGGTCGCCTCCGAGGGCGAGACGGCCCTCGAGCTCCGGCTCGAGTCGGGCTCCCGCGTGATCGTCCTGCCGGCGACCTCCGCGACCATCCGCGGGTACTCGCGCGTGCGCCTGCTGATCGTGGACGAGGCCGCGCAGGTCTCGGACGACACCTACGCCACCGTCCGCCCGATGCTCGCCGTCTCGGGCGGCCGGCTGGTCGCCGCCTCGACGCCCTACGGGCGGCGGGGATGGTTCTTCGAGGCCTGGCACGGTCCGGAGCCATGGGAGCGCTACCGCGTGCCGGCGAGCGAGTGCCCCCGCATCTCGTCGGCGTTCCTCGCGGAGGAAGAGCGAGCGCTCGGGCCGTGGTGGTTCCGGCAGGAGTAC
>DAHVLW010000294.1:0-3038 GCA_027320205.1 Acidimicrobiaceae bacterium | reverse complement strand
GGAATGCAAGTAACGCTGATCGTCGCGGTGGATCACAAGAGGATCATGCTGTGGATTCCCCGAGAGATCGGTCGTCCACATATCCACAGCGATCCACAGCCGACTACCACTACACCTTCAATATTGGCCGGATAAACGGGGCTTCTGCCCTTGCGCGAGCTGGTCGCGCATCGCGCGCATCGCCCTGGCGAAGGACCGGACGGGCTCTGCGACCTCGGGCCGGCGGAGGTCCTCGAAGACCTCTTGGCGGTAGACGACCGTGGAACGCTCTACGGGGCCGCGCCAGATGAGCGGGGCCAGCCGGTACTCGTCCCGCCCGGCTGTGATCGCTGCGACGACCTGGTTGAGGTACAGGTCGGCGAAGCACGCAGGCTCCACCTGCGCCTCCCGCCGCTCGCGCCGGCTCGGGCCCTCGAAGAGCACGCTGCTGAACGATCCGGGCCGTCCGCCGTCCACCATCGGGACATCCGGCGGGGCCTTGGCCCGATCCTCTCGGGAAAGCTCGATCTCCGGTGCCCTCACTGGCTCCCTCCTGCTTCTGCGAGGAGCCATTAGCCGCACCGGGCGTTTCGGCCTGAGGACCCCGGCGGGACCCATCGCCGGACGGGCGCGCGCGCCCGCGACATCATGCTAGCGACGGCCGCCAGCCATGGTCACGCCGGGGCGTGTCGCGGCCCCCGGTGCCTGCCTCGCTCCCGTCGCCGTCGTACGACCGCCGTCGTGCGACGCGCCTGATCGCGCGCCTCGTGATCCGCCGGGGGAGGGCGTGGCGCAGGCGGTGTGCCATGCTTCGGCTGGGGACCATGCGTCCCGGACCTTCGGCCCTCGCCAGCACCCCGGTCCCCGGCGACGATGGCCGGCGTCCGGATGCGAGCGATCAGGAGGCGCGATGACGATCACCGTTGACGAGCTGCACGCGATCGAGATCCTCGACTCGCGCTCGAGGCCGACGCTCTCGGTCACGCTGCGCACGGCGGACGGCAAGGTCGCTCGCGCCGGGGTCCCGTCGGGGGCGTCGACGGGCTCGCGCGAGGCGGTCGAGCGCCGCGACGGCGACAAGAGCCGCTTCGGCGGCCAGGGCGTGCTCGGTGCAGTCGCGAGCGTCAACGGCGAGATTGCCGACAGCGTGCGCGGGCGGACCTTCGAGAGCCTCGCCGCTCTCGACGCCGCGGTCATCGAGCTCGACGGGACGGAGAACAAGTCCCGTCTCGGCGCCAACGCCATCGTCGGCGTCTCGATGGCGGCGGCTCGCGCCTTTGCCGAGCGCGCCGGGCTCTCCCTCTGGCAGACGTTTCGCGGATCGGTGAGCGGCCCGCGCATGCCGGTGCCTCAGTTCAACGTGATCAACGGTGGAGCGCACGCGAGGAACGAGCTCGACTTCCAGGAGTTCATGGTCGCCCCGCTCGGCGCGCCCAGCATCGCCGAGGCGGTGCGCGCCGGGTCGGAGGTCTACGGCGCCCTGCGGAGCCGGCTCTCGGCTCGCGGCCTGTCGGTCGGCCTCGGAGACGAAGGCGGGTTCGCGCCCGAGATCGCCCAGCCGGAGGAGGCGCTCGAGCTGCTCGTCACCGCGATCGAGGATGCCGGCTACCGGGCAGGGCGGGACGGTGTCGCCCTGGCGATGGACCCTGCCTCGAGCGAGTTCTACCGGGACGGGGCCTACCACGTCGCCGGCGAGTCGCTCTCGAGCGCCGAGATGATAGAGCGCTACGCCGAGATGGCCGAGCGTTTTCCTGTCTGGCTGGTCGAGGACGGGCTCGCCGAGTCGGACTGGGACGGCTGGGTGCAGCTCACCGAGCGCCTCGGCGACCGCCTCGAGTTGGTCGGCGACGACATCTTCTGCACGAACCCGAAGATCATCGCCGAGGCGATCGAGCGCACGGTGGCCAACTCGTCTCTCATCAAGCTCAATCAGATCGGCACGGTGACCGAGACGCTGGAGGCGATGCGGACCTGCCGGGATGCCGGCTACGCCCAGTGCGTCTCGCACCGCTCCGGGGAGACCGAGGACGTCTTCATCGCCGACCTCGCCGTCGGCACGGGTTGCGGCCACATGAAGACCGGAGCACCGGCGCGGGGCGAGCGCGTGGCGAAGTACAACCGGCTCGTCGAGATCGAAGACGCCGAGCGCCTTCCCTACGGTCTCGCCTGAGTCCGCGTGCCGAGAGGCGGATGCGCTCGCAGACGCCCGAGAGCGTCGCGGCACGCTGGGAGAGCGTCGACGCGGCACCGTCGTGAGCCGTGCAGCCGTGCAGCCGTGCAGCACGGCAGGGGCCGTGGGTCAAGGCTCCGCGACGGAGCAGGTCTGCGCCATGGAGGCGGCGTCCTGGTTGGCCGGCGAGCCCTGGACCGACCACCCGCGCTCGGTCCATCCGGTCATCGCCGGGGTCGCGCGGGCGGCGGGCGACAGCGTGAGCGACGCCGAGCGGACAGGGCTCTGGCCGCCGCCGCTCCGCTGCGAGCGGGTACGGGAGCTCGAGCGGCACCTCCGCTCCTGAGCTTCCCGACGAGGTTGGTTACGATGAGGTCATGGTGAAGAAGCTGCTCATCCTGGCTGTGCTCGTCGCCCTCGGCGTCGTGGCGGCGAAGCGCCTGCGCTCGAGCTGAGCTGGCCGCGCGCCCCGTGGCGGGCGAGCGCCCGGGCGAGCAGCCTCAGCCCGGCGCCGGTGTAGCTGCGCCCGAGCCACCAGGCGAGCGCCATGACCGCGAGCGCGACCATCGGGACCGCCGTGCGGGGCGCCGGTCGCGGTGCCTCCCGGAGGCGGTCGCGCACCCGGTCGCGCAGGCGCACGGGGCGGACGAAGTGGAGGACCTCCCACGAGCGGTCGCGCGCGATGCGCGCCAGCACCCGGTAGGGGTTCACGGCGACGGGGTGGCCGACGGCCTCGAGCATCGGCACGTCGGTGTAGGAGTCGCTGTAGGCGTACGAGGCGGCGAGGTCGATGCCGCGCCGCTCGGCGAGCTCCGTCATCGCTTCCGCCTTGTACGGCCCGTAGGCGTAGAAGGCCACGGCGCCGGTGTACCGCCCGTCGGAGTCGACC
>DAHVLW010000165.1:0-3692 GCA_027320205.1 Acidimicrobiaceae bacterium | reverse complement strand
CCCGACGAGGTCGCTGCGGCCGAGCAGCTGGTCGGCGGCGCGCACCTTCAGGCTGCGGCCCGGCTTGGACCGTGCCGCGGCATTCGCCCGCATCATCAGGCGCGGAAAGTCGAGCTCCCACTCGTGCGGGGGCACGTAGGGGCACTTCAGGTAGCAGAGCTTGCACTGGTAGCACTCGTCGACGACTTTGTCCTGCTCGGCGTCGCTCATCGCTGCGACATCGCCGTCGTGGCCGTCGACGGCGTCGAGCAGCGTCGGGAACGACGGGCACAGGTTGAAGCACAGCCGGCAGCCGTGGCAGATGTCGAAGACCCGTCGCAGCTCCTCCCGGAGGTCGGTCTCGTCGAGGTAGCGCGGGCTCGTCGGGTCGTAGGTCGTCGTCATGCCGTCATCCTGCCCCCCCGGCCCGGGGGCAGGCCGGGCTCACCCGCCGACCGACTGCAGGCCCTGCTGGAACCGGCCGGCGTGGCTCTTCTCGGCCCGCGCCAGGGTCTCGAGCCACTCGCCGATCTCCTCGAAGCCCTCCTCGCGAGCGACACGCGAGAAGCCCGGGTACATCTCGGTGTACTCGTAAGTCTCGCCGGCGATCGCCGAGCGGAGGTTGTCCGCCGTCGATCCGACCGGCTCGCCGGTGACGGGGTCGCCAACTTCACGGAGGAAGTCGAAGTGGCCGAAGGCATGGCCTGTCTCGCCTTCCGCGACCGAGCGGAACAGCGCTGCGACGTCGGGGTAGCCCTCGACGTCCGCCTTCTGCGCGAAGTAAAGGTAGCGGCGGTTCGCCTGGCTCTCGCCGGCGAACGCCTCCTTCAAGTTGGCCTCCGTCTTCGAGCCCTTGAGCTGTGGCACCGTGCTCCTCTTCCTCCTGTCCGGCGTCGCCGGAAAGGACGCGTGCTCGCCGACCCGCCGCTCGTCGACGGGGGTCGATCCTCTCCAATGTTGGGTCGATTCTAAGCCGACGCCCTGGCCTTCCGCCATGGCAGGCTGTCCCGCCGATGAGCGTCCTCGTCCTCGACGTCGGCTCGTCGACGCTTCGCGCCGTGGTCGTCCGATCCGACGGGGCGCTTGCCGCCGAGGTCCGCCGGCCGATCGCACGAAGCAGCCCGGCGCCGGGCGTCGTCGAGCTCGACGCCGCGTCGATCGCCGAGGGCTCCCTTGCAGCGGCACGCGCCGCGATCGAGCGAAGCGGCCGCGTCGACGCCGTCGGGATCACCGCCCAGCGAGCGTCGACGATGCTCTGGGAGCGCGCCACCGGGAAGCCGGTGGGCCCGGTGATCGGCTGGCAGGACCTGCGCACGGTCGGCCGTTGCCTCGCCCTGCGCCCCCGCGGGATCCGGCTGTCGCCGAACCAGTCGGCGACCAAGCTCGTCCACCTCCTCGAAGAGCACCGCTCGCTCGACCCGGAGGCGCTGTGCTTCGGCACGATCGACTCCTGGCTCGCCTGGGTGCTCACAGAGGGCGGCGCGCACGTGACCGACGCGACGAACGCCGGCGTCACCGGGCTCGTGCTCCTCGACGGCTCCGCATGGGACGAGGGGGTGCTCTCGGCCCTGTCGATCCCGCCGTCGATCCTTCCCCGCATCGTCGACTCGACCGGCGTCGTCGGCCTCGCGACGGCGCTTCCGGGCGCTCCGCCCCTCGCCGCACTGGTGGGCGACCAGCAGGCCGCCCTCGTCGGGCAGGGCTGCATCGCTCCCGGCGAGGCGAAGGCGACGTTCGGGACCGGGGCGATGCTCGACTGCTCGACCGGGCTCGAGCGCCCGCCCTTCCCGGTGCGCGGCGGGTCCGGCACCGTCCCGATCATCGCCTGGCGGGCGGGGGGCAGGATCCACTGGGGCATCGAGGCGATCATGCTCGCCGCCGGGGCCTGCGTCGACTGGCTGCGCGACGGGCTCGAGCTCGTCGCCGACGTCGCAGAGACGGCGGCGCTCGCCGCGTCGGTGCGCGACGCGGGCGGCGTCAGTTTCGTCCCGGCCCTTTCCGGGCTCGGGACGCCGGTGTGGGACTTCGGCGCGCGGGGCACGATCCTCGGCCTGAGCGCCTCGACGACGCGCGCCGAGCTCGTCCGGGCGGTCCTGGAGGGGATCGCCGAGCGGGGAGCCGACCTCGTCGAGGCCACCGAGGTCGACGCCCGCCGGCCGATCGAGCGGCTGCGGGTCGACGGCGGGATGAGCGCGAACGCGACGTTCGTCCAGCTTCTCGCCGACGCGACGCGCCGACCGGTCGAGCTCGGCCGCCTCACCGAGATGACGGCGATCGGCGCCGCCTACCTCGCGGGAGTGGCCGTCGGGACCTGGACCTCGCTCGAAGAGGCCGTCTCGACGGCTCGACCTCGCGCCGTCGTCGAGCCCGTACGGAGGCTCGACCGCGGGCGCTGGCTCGAGGCGAGGGCGAGGGCCGAGGCGACGGTCCCGGCGATGACGGCGATCAGCTTCTGATCCTCGCTCCACCGACCCGCCGGCGGCGATTCCCGCCACTTCGGCGTCGGTTCCCGCCACTTCACCGCCACTTCAGCCATCGAGCAGCGAACGCGCCTCGGAGAGGCTCGTCCTGCGCCGGAGCAGCGGATGGAACGCCATGAGCTGGCGCGGCCGACCGAAGCCGACGACCCCGGCGAGCGCCCCGTCCCTGCCGCAGCATGCGACAAACCGACCGCTGGCGACGGAGCCGTCCACGACCACGACCTCGTCGTCCGGTTGCGGGAGGCCGATCGCCTGGATCTTCAGGTCGAACTGGTCCGACCAGAAATAGGGCACCGTCGTGAAGGCCTGAAGCTCCGAGCTCCCGCCCGGCCCGACCCGCGCTGCAGCTCTCGCTCTGGTGGTCGTGCCGCCGAGCAGCGTCGCCGCCGCGTGTCGGCCCTGCTCGGCGGCGTTCGTCCAGTGCTCCAGGCGGACCGGCCCCGGCGCGAGTGGATGCGGGAAGCGGGCGACGTCGCCCGCCACGACGACGCCCGGTGCGGCCTGCAGCGTCGAGTCGCAGACGACTCCGTCGTCGAGCCGGAGACCCGAGCCCTCCAGCCAGCCGGTCGAGGGACGGACGCCGATCGCGACGAGGGCGACGTCAGTGCTGAGCTTGCGGCCGCCCTCGACTGCGACCCCCCGGAGCCGTCGCCCGCCGTCGAAGCCGGTCACCGAGACGCCGCTCAGCACCTCGACGCCGTGCTGCTCGTGCAGATCCCGCACCGCCGCGCCGACAATCGGAGGAAGCACCCTGCCGAGGAGGCTCGAAAGCGGCTCGACGATGGTCACCTCGGCACCGAGGCGGCGCGCCGTCGCCGCCACCTCGAGACCGAGGAACCCGCCGCCGACGACCACGAGCCGGCGGCCGCGATCCTCGAGCAGCCGTCGGAGGGCGTCGGCGTCCCCGAGCGTGCGGAGCGTCACGACTCCCGCCGGCACGGGATGTGGCCACGAGCGGGGCGCAGCGCCTGTCGCGACGACGAGCCCGTCGAAGCCGAGCGCGTCTCCGTCCTCGAGGACGACCCTCCCCCCGCCGAGGTCGAGCGCCCCGGCGCCGACCCCGAGCCGGAGGTCGAGACCGAGCGTCTCGATGCGCTCTGGCTCGAGGAGGGAGATCCGCTCGCTCCCCCAGGCACCGGCGAGGTACTCCTTCGAGAGCGGCGGCCGGTCGTAGGGCGCCTCGCTCTCGGCACCCACGACGACGAGACGACCGCCGAAGCCTCGCTCACGCAA
>DAHVLW010000216.1:0-4088 GCA_027320205.1 Acidimicrobiaceae bacterium | reverse complement strand
GGGCTCCGGGTGGGCGCTACGGCGCAGCTCGTCCAGTTTCTCGGGTTCGCCGCCGGGCTCGCGCTCGGCGTCGCCCTGGTCCTGCTCGTCGACCCGCACGTGCGCGGGCCCGTGCCGAAGACGGTCGTCGCCATCGGCTTCCTCGTCGTCCCGTCCGCCCTGGCCTCGGGGCTCGGCCGCCAGCTCGGCGCGCGAGTGCGGCGGGCGCTGCGACGCGCGCGCATCGGCCGCCTGGACTCGGCCGCAGGCGCCCTCGTCGCCGCCGGCGAGGCGCTCGTCGTCTGCTGGCTCGCGGCGTCGGTCCTCGTCAACACGGCGTTCGTCGGGTTTGCCGACCAGATCGAGTCGTCGGTCGTCTTGCGCGACGTGGGGAGGGCGCTTCCTCCCGTGCCGAACGCCTTCGCCGCCGTCGAGCGCTACCTCCGGTCCGACGGTTTCCCGGTGGTGCTCGCCAACGTCGTCCCCGAGCCGGTCGGCCCGGTCCAGCTGGCGAGCGCACCCGACATGCGGCGCGCGACGACGGTGGCGGCGCGCTCGACGGTCAAGGTGGTCGCCTTCGGCTGCGGCGTCGAGCAGGAGGGCTCGGGGTTCGTCGCGGCGCTCGGGAGGCGGGAGGACCTCGTCGTCACCAACGCCCACGTCGTCGCCGGCACCGGCTCGATCACGGTCGAGGCGCCCGACGGCACCGCCTCGCCCGCCGTACCGGTGCTCTTCGACCCGCGTTTCGACCTCGCCGTGCTGCGGACGGCGCCGCTCGGAGAGCCGGCGCTGCGCGTCGACCCCGGCCTGCTCGAGCGCGGCGTGCCGGCCGTCGTCCTCGGCTACCCGGGAGGCGGGCCGCTCTCGGAGCGACCCGCCGGCGTGCTGGCGCGCTTCGAAGCCGAGGGCAGGGACATCTACGACACCGCCCTCACCGTGCGGACCGTGTACGCGCTGCGCGCCGTGGTCCGGCCCGGCAACTCCGGAGGCCCGCTCGTCACCCCCGGCGGCGAGGTGGTCGGCGTCGTGTGCTCCCGCTCGGCCTCCGACCGCGACCTCGGCTACGCCCTCGCCTCCCCCGGGGTGCTCTCGCGCCTCGCCAGGGCCGAGCGGCACCCGGGCGAGCCCGGGACGGGGGCCTGCGTGAGCTGAGCGCCTGTCGTCGGCAATGATGGGCGCCGTGCCCCTGCAGATCGAGGACTACGCGCTCGTCGGCGACACCCACACGGCGGCCATCGTCGGCAGGGACGGCTCGATCGACTGGCTCTGCCTGCCGCGCTTCGACTCCGCCGCCTGCTTCGCGCGGCTCGTCGGCGACGGGCGCAACGGGTTCTGGCGGATCGCGCCGGCCGCAAGCCCCCAGCCGGGGGACGGCCCGCCAATGCTCGCCACCTCGCGCCGCTACGTCGGCAACACCCTCGTGCTCGAGACCGACTTCGCCCTCGACGGCGGCACGGTGCGCGTCACCGACTGCATGCCGGTGCGCGAGAGGTCGCCCGAGATCGTCCGCATCGTCCAGGGCCTCTCGGGGCGGGTCGACATGCGCATGGACCTCGTCGTCCGCTTCGGCTACGGGGCGGACCTGCCGTGGGTGCGGCGCCTCGACGGGATGCTCACCGCCGTCGCCGGTCCCGACGCCCTGGCGCTGTGGACCCCCGTCGAGGTCCGCGGCGAGGACATGACCTCGGTCGCCCGCTTCGCGGTCGCCGAAGGTCAGCGTGTCCCCTTCGTCCTCACGTGGTTCCCGTCCCACGAGGACCCGCCGCGCCCTGTCGACGCCCACTACGCCGTCCAGGAGACCATCGACTGGTGGGAGGAGTGGGCAGCCAGGTCGGCGGTCGACGACTGCCCCTACCGCGACGCCGTGATGCGCTCGGCGATCACGCTGAAGGCCCTCACCTACGCTCCGACTGGCGGGATCGTCGCCGCCGTGACGACGTCGCTCCCCGAGGCGCTCGGCGGTTCGCGCAACTGGGACTACCGCTTCTGCTGGCTCCGGGACGCGACCTTGACGCTGTCTGCGCTCATGGTGGCCGGCTACCACGAGGAGGCGGTCGCCTGGCGCGACTGGCTGCTCCGGGCCGTGGCCGGCGACCCGTCGAAGCTCCAGATCATGTACGGGCCCGCCGGCGAGCGCGACCTCACCGAGCGGGAGGTGGGCTGGCTCGACGGCTACGAGCGCTCGATCCCGGTGCGGGTGGGCAACGCCGCGGCCGGCCAGTACCAGCTCGACGTCTACGGCGAGGTGATCTCGGCGCTGCACGAGTCGCGCCGGGGCGGCTTCGAGCCGGCCGGACCGTCGTGGGACCTCGAGACGGCGCTGATCGAGTTTCTCGAGTCCGGCTGGAAGCAGCCGGACGACGGCATCTGGGAGGTGCGGGGCCCGCGCCGGCACTTCACGCACTCGAAGGTGATGGCTTGGGTGGCTCTCGACCGGGCGGTGCGCGACGTCGAGGAGTTCGGCTTCGAGGGCCCGGTCGACCGCTGGCGGGCGACGCGCGACGCCATCCATGCCGAGGTCCTCGCCCGCGGCTTCGACCCTGACCGGAAGACCTTCACCCAGTACTACAGCTCGAAGGAGCTCGACGCGAGCGTCCTCATGATCCCGATGGTCGGCTTCCTCCCGGCGAGGGACCCTCGCGTCGTCGGCACCGTCGAGGCCGTGCAGCGCGAGCTCACCCGGGACGGCTTCGTGCTGCGCTACGACTCGGACGACTCGACCGCCGTCGACGGGCTGACGGGCCGCGAGGGCGCCTTCCTCGCCTGCTCGTTCTGGCTCGCCGACTGCCTCGAGCTGATGGGCCGGCACGACGAGGCGGTCGAGCTCTTCGAGCGCCTGCTCGCCCTCCGCAACGACGTCGGGCTGCTGTCGGAGGAGTACGACCCGGTGGCCAAGCGCCTCGTCGGCAACTTCCCCCAGGCGTTCTCGCACATCTCGCTCGTCAACACCGCGGTCAACATGACCGGTGCCACCCCCTGGACTTCCGACCACACCCACCGCGCGCGCCTCGCCGGCCAGCGGGTCGCGGCGCGACACCGGCCTCGTGCGCAACGATTGCGCGCCGGGCTGGCGCGCCGGCGGGCGGCCGACCGGTGAGGGCGGCCCTCTCCCCCGTCCCCGAGGAGGTCTCGTGAAGGCACTGACCGTCGTCCCCAAGCAGGCCTCGTCGGCACGGATCGGCGACCTGCCCGATCCCCCGGAGTCGGACGGCCCGGTGCTCGTCGACGTGCTGGCCGTGGGCGTCTGCGGCACGGACATGGAGATCCTCCGCGGCGACTACGGCTGGGCGCCGCCTGGCCACGAGCGCCTCGTGCTCGGCCACGAGTCCCTCGGACGAGTCGCCGAGGCGCCTGCAGGGTCGGGGCTCGAGCCCGGCGACCTCGTCGTCGGCATCGTCCGGCGCCCCGACCCCGTGCCCTGCTACAGCTGCGCGGTCGGCGAGTGGGACGCCTGCCGCAACGGCCAGTACGTCGAGCACGGCATCAAGGAGATCGACGGGTTCATGCGCGAGCGCTGGCGCGGGTCGCCCGAGGCGATGGTCAAGGTCGACTCGAGCCTGGGCGTGCTCGGCGTGCTGCTGGAGCCGGCGTCCGTCGTCGCCAAGGCGTGGGACGTCGTCGGGCGGGTCGGGCATCGCGAATCGTGGAAGCCCCGAACCGTCGCGGTCCTCGGGGCGGGGCCGATCGGCCTGCTCGCCGCGTTGATCGGCGTCGAGCGCGGCTACAAGGTCCACGTCGTCGACCAGGTGCAGGCGGGCCTCAAGCCGGACCTCGTGCGGGCGCTCCGCGCCGAGTACCACACCGGCGACCTCACGACTGCCGTCGACCAGCCCGACGTCGTCATCGAGTGCACGGGTGTGCCAAAGCTCGTGTTCGACGCGATCTCGGCCGTCGGCATCGGCGGCGTCGTGTGCTTGACGGGCGTCTCGCCCGTCGGCGCCGAGGTCGACCTCGACGGCGGGGCGCTTGCGCGCTCGACGGTCCTCGAGAACAAGTGCGTCGTCGGCTCCGTCAACGCGAACAAGCGCCACTACGAGGCGGCGGCAAAGGTTCTCGCCAAGGCCGACAAGGACTGGCTCTCCCGGCTCCTCACCCGGCGCGTGCCGCTC
>DAHVLW010000186.1:0-13752 GCA_027320205.1 Acidimicrobiaceae bacterium | reverse complement strand
CTCATCTCGCCCGACCTCGCCGCCGGGAGGTTCGCCGGCGAGGAGCGTGTCGAGCTCGAGGTCACAGAGGACCTCGGGCGAATCGTGCTCAACGCCCTCGAGCTCTCGGTCGAGACGCCGGAGCTCCGCCCGGGCTGGACGAGTGCAGGCGACGTGCTCGGCGAGGCGACGAGCCTCGACGCGGAGCTCGACGCGGAGCGCCAGGAGGTTGCCTTCGTCGCCTCCTCCGGGAGGGTCGCGGCCGGTCGCTACACGCTCAGCTGCTCGTTCTCCGGCGTCCTCAACGACCGCCTCTCCGGCTTCTACCGGAGCGTCTACGTCGACGACGAGGGGGTGGAGCGGGTCATCGCCACGACGCAGTTCGAGGAGACCGACGCCCGGCGCGCCTTCCCCTGCTTCGACGAGCCCGACCTGAAGGCGGTGTTCGACATCTCGATCGACGCGCCCGAGGGGATGCTCGCCGTCTCCAACAGCCCGGAGGTCTCCTCGACCGGCCTGCCCGGCGGCGGGCGGCGGGTGAGCTTCGCGCCGACGATCAGGATGTCGACGTACCTCGTCGCATTCGTCGTCGGACCCCTCGAGGCGACGCCCGCCGTCGACGTCGACGGCGTCGCGCTGCGCGTCGTGCACCGGCCGGGTCGGGGGCACCTCGCGGGCCTGGCGATCGACGCGGCGACCCATGCGCTGCGCTTCTACGCCGGCTACTTCGGGCTCCCCTATCCGGGCGCCAAGCTCGACCTCGTCGCCCTGCCGGACTTCGCGTCCGGCGCGATGGAGAACCTGGGGTGCGTCACCTTCCGCGAGGCGCTGCTCCTCGCCGACCCCGGGCACACGGCCCGGGCGGAGATGGAGCGCGTGGTCGAGGTCATCGACCACGAGATCGCCCACATGTGGTTCGGCGACCTCGTGACGATGCGCTGGTGGAACGGGATCTGGCTGAACGAGGCGTTCGCGACCTTCATGGCGCTGTGCTGCGAGGACGACTACCGGCCGGAATGGCAGGTCTTCGTCAGCTTCGCCAGGCGGCGGGCCTCCGCCCTCGGGGTGGACGGGCTGCACACGACCCGGCCCGTCGAGTTCCCGGTGCGCCGCCCGGACGAGGCGGCGGCCATGTTCGACGTCCTCACCTACGAGAAGGGCGCGAGCGTCCTCTGGATGCTCGAGCAGTACCTGGGACGGGCGTGCTTCCGCGACGGCGTGCGCCGCTACCTCGCCCGCCACGCCTACGGCAGCACCGACGCCGTCGACCTCTGGGAGGCGATCGGCGCCGAGGCAGGCGACGTCCCGGTGAGCGACATCATGGAGTCGTGGATCCTCCAGGGGGGATACCCGCTGGTCTCCGTCCGCTCGTCTCGAGCCGGCGCCGAGGAGGCCACGCGCGCCCGGGCCGCGGGCACGGGGGAGCTCGAGCTCTCCCAGGAGCCGTTCTCCTACCTTCCCCAGCCGATGGAGCATCCGCTCTCGGAGCGCGTCGACGGGAGGGCGAGCGGGATCGGCAAGGCCTGGCTCGTCCCGCTGCTCGTCGGACCGTCACGAGGGAGCGCGACCCGGCGCGTCCTGCTCGCGGCCTCGCCCGAGCGGGTTGAAGCCGCCGGCGGCACGCCCGTCGTCAACGCCGGTGGATCGGGGTTCTTCCGGGTCGCCTACGACGGCGCGGCGCGCGCCGAGCTGCTCGCTTCGTTCGGCGCGCTCCGCCCGCTCGAGCGCTACAACCTCGTCGCCGACACCTGGGCGACCTGCGTCGCCGGCCGGGCCCGGCTCGGCGCGCTCGCCGACGTCCTCGCCCACCTCGGCGACGAACCCGACCCGCACGTCTGGTCGGTCGCGATCGGCGCGCTCGGCCTGCTCGACGCCCTCGCGCCCGAGGCGGGCCGGCCGGCGGTCGCAGGAGCGGTCCGGCGGCTGCTCGCCCCGCAGCTCGAGCGCGTCGGGTGGGAGCCTCGCCCCGGCGACGACGAGCAGGTCCCACTGCTGAGGGCGGGCCTCGTCGCCGCCCTCGGCACGATCGGGCGCGACGAGGCGGTCGCGGAGCGGTGCGCCTCCCTCTTCGCCGGCGAGGTCGCCGGACGTGCCGTCGTCGACGCCGACCTCGTCGCGGCCGTCCTCGCCGTGGTCGCCTTCCACGCCGGTCAGGCCGAGCTCGACGCCCTCCTCGCCGGCTACCGCGCGCCGCGCGACCCGATGGACGAGGTCCGCCACCTCTCCTCCCTGGGCCGCCTTTCCGACCCGAGCCTCGCCGAGCAGGTCCTCGCGCTCTGCCTCAGCGAGATCCGCAGCCAGAACGCGCCGTACCTGATGGCGTCGATGCTCTCGTCGCGCGAGATCGGCCCGGCGACGTGGCGCTTCGTCGAGGCGCACCTTCCCGAGATGCTCGAGCGCTTCCCCGCCAACTCGATCCACCGGGTCTTCGAGGGCATCCCCGGCCTCGGCCAGGTCGACGCTGCCGGCGCGCCGCTCTACGCCGGCGGGGTCCGGCGCTTCCTCGACGGCGCGATCGACGGCGCTCGGCGCCGCCTCGTCGCGCAGAGCGTCGAGCGTCTCGAGGCGAACGTGAGGCTGGCGCGCCGGCTGCCCGGCGAGCTCGCCGAGCTCGGGGACCTGGCCCCCCGGCGCTGATCGTCCCGGCCGGTCAGGACCCCGCGGGCGCGGCGGCGCGCCTTCTCGCCGCGGCTCGCGCCACGCCCGGCTTCATGCCCGACGACGAGGGTGTGGCGCTCCATCTGGCGGCGCGCCGGGCGGCGGGCCTCGGGCTCGGGCCGCTCGTGGAAGTCGGCGCCTACCGGGGTCGCTCCACGCTCTACATCCTGTCGGGCATCGCCGCCGCTGGACGGGCCGCCGCCCGGGGACGACGCCGCCCGCTGCTGTACAGCGTCGACCACCACCGGGGCTCGGAGGAGATGCAGGCGGGGTGGCCGGACCACGACCCGTCGCTGGTCGACCCCGAGGACGGCCGGATGGACTCGTTCCCGTCCTGGCGCAAGGCGGTCGCGAGCGCCGGCGCCGAGGACGCCGTCGTCGCCGTCGTCGGCGACTCGGCCGCCGTCGCGGCCGACTGGTCGCGGCCGCTCTCGCTCGCCTTCCTCGACGGCGGCCACGGTCGGGGCACGGCCTGGGCGGACTACCGGGGATGGTCCGTCCAGGTCGCGCCGTGCGGGCTGCTCGTCGTGCACGACGTCTTCGAGGACCCCGCCGAGGGGGGCCGTCCGCCCTACGAGTGCTACCTCGACGCGCTGGCCGGCGGTCGCTTCGTCGAGGACGTGCCGGCATCCCGTGGCAGCCTCCGGGTCCTCAGGCGACGGCGGTGACGTCGCCCTCCTCCTGGGCGCGGGTCCCGGCATGCCCGGCGCCGGACGCGAGGGCTCCCGCCGGCGGCGACGAGGCGAGCGGGGAGAGCAGCGCCGCCGCGGCGGGCGAGCCGGCGAGGGCGTCGCCGGCGAGGACGACGGCCGCGGCCGAGTAGGTCGTGCGCTCCCCCAAGGGAAACTCGGCGCCTTCGGGGCGCACGGTTCCCGTCGCGTACGACCCGCCGTCCCCGCGGAGCTCGCGCACCCAGTGGAGCAGGCGGGAAGCCGCCTGGCGCCGCCCGAGCCGGATGCACGCGAGCGCGCACTCCGCCGTCTCTGCCGCCGTCACCCACTCGCCGTCCGACCTGCAGCGCACGCCGTGGCCCTCGACGACCCACGAGCGCCAGCCGGCGTCGACGCGGAGCTCGGCGGCGCCGCCCGAGAGGGCGCCGGACAGGACGGGGTAGTACCAGTCCATCGCGAACTCGTCCTTCGGGAGGAACCCCCCGGGGAAGAAGGCGACGGCCAGGGCGAGGCGGCGGAGCGCTGCCTCCCAGTGCGGGCGCTCCCGCCCGAGCGCCTGCGCGCAGGCGATCGCCGACGACAGGCTCATGCACGCCGACGAGCTCGCCGCGAGGAGGGCGAAGCCGCCGGGAACCCCGTCGGGCGAGACCGACCAGGCAAGGGCGCCGGAGGGGGCCTGCCAGCGCAGCGCCCAGTCGATCGCGCGCTCGAGGGCGGGCCACATCTCCTCCAGGAAGCCGTCGTCGCCCGTCGCGGCGTGGTGCTGGCGAACGCCGGTCGCGATGTAGGCCGTGACGTTCGTGTCGAGTCGAGGCTCCTCGACCTCGCCCGCCGAGGTGTAGTAGGCGTGCCACGCGCCGTCCTCGCGCTGGGTCGCGCACAGCCACTCATAGGCGCGCTCCGCAGCCTCTACCCGGCCCGTCGCGCTGAGGGCCATCGCCGCCTCGACGTGGTTCCACGGGTCGGCATGGCCGCCTTCGAACCAGGGGATCATCCCGCTCGGCAGCTGGACGGCCTCGATGCTCGCGCCGGTCTCGGCAAGATCCGCCCGGGTCAGGCTCACTGCTCTTGCCGCACGAGATAGAGGACGAGGCTCTTGCCGAGCAGCGGGTCGAGCAGCCGTCCGGCGAGGCGCGTCGAGCGGGGCGCACGCACGATGTCCCACACGAGGAACCGGTGGTAGGCGGCGACGAGCCAGTGGTCCTCCCGCTCGATCCCGACGACGCAGCGCAGCCACCAGTACGGGGAGTGCAGGGAATGGGCGTGGTGCGTGCCGACGACCCGGAGCCCTGCCCGTTGCAGCCGCGCACGCAGCTGCGACCGGCGGTAGATGCGAACGTGGCCACCGGGCACGTCGTGGTAGCGGCGGGAGAGGCACCAGCTGACGACCTCCGGCCAGAAGCGGGGGACGGTGACAGCGAGGATCCCGCCGGGTCGGAGCACTCGCGCCAGCTCGGCGATCGCCGCGGCGTCGTCGGGAAGGTGCTCGAGGACCTCGGCGGCGATGACGCGGTCGAAGCTCGACCGGGCGAAGGGGAGGTGCGCCGCGTCGGCACGCGCCACGCCGGCCCGGCCCGCCTCGGCGAGCTCGCCGGCCTCCCGCATCGCTGCGAGGGTCGCCCGGACCTTGCCGCACTCCTCGGCGCTCGTGTCGAGCGCGAGCACCTCGGCCCCGGCCTTGGCGGCGGCGAAGGCGTGGCGGCCTCCCCCGCAGCCGAGGTCGAGCAGCCGGGACCCGCCCTCGATCCGCGCACGGCGGAGGTCGACGGTCAGCACGGCGTGCTGCCCCCCCGCCGCCGGTGTCCGTGCATATCGAGCAGCGCCTCGTACTGCTCGGCGGTGCCCCGGGCGGCACGCGACCAGGTGAAGCGGCCGAGCACTCGCCGGCGTCCCGCGGCGCCGAGCCGCGCGGCGAGCGACCGGTCGTCGAGCAGGCGCCGGAGCGCGGCGGCGAGCGCCTCGGCGTCGCGAGGTGGAACGAGCAGCGCGTGCTCTCCGTCGCGCCCGGCGACCTCGGGGATCGCTCCCGCGCACGTCGCGACGAGGGGCACCCCGCAGGCCATCGCCTCGGCGGCCGGGAGCGAGAAGCCCTCGTAGAGCGATGGGACGACGGCGACGCTCGACTCGGCGTAGCGCTCGACGAGGCGCTCGTCGCTCTCCCCCGAGACGAACACGACCGCGCCGGCGAGGTCGAGCTGCTCGACGAGCCGCAGCGTCGGGCCGTCGCGCCGCGGCCGCCCGACGACCACGAGGTGCGCCTCGGGGTGGTCGGTCCGGACCTTCGCGAGTCCCTCCAGGAGGTGGGCGAGCCCTTTCATGGGCACGTCGGCGCTCGCCGTCGTCATGATCCGACCTGGCACGCGCCGGACGTCGGGACGGGGCCGGTGCAGGGCCGGGTCGACCCCGATCGGCACGACGGCCACCTTCTCGGGGGCGACGCCCAGCTGATCGACGATGTCACGGCGGGAGGACTGCGAGACCGTGAGCACCCTCGGCAACGCGCGGGCGACCCGCCCCTGCATGCCGGCGAAGGAGTACCAGCGGCGGAGCTGGATGCGCCGGGCGCGCCCTTCGGCGTGCTGGAGGTCGATCGACCGATCGACCGTGACCGGGTGGTGGATCGAGGCGAGGACGGGCCATCCGTCGCGGGCCATCCGGACGAGGCCGCTGCCGAGGCTCTGGTCGTCGTGGACGACGTCGAACTGACCGGCGCGCGCACGCAGCTCGCTCCACGCGCGCAACGAGAACGTGCGAGGCTCAGGGAAGCCGCCGGCGAGCATCGTCGCCACCTCGACAAGGTCCGCCGGCGACTCGAGCTCACGCGGCCGCGGGACGCGGAAGGCGTCGGCTTCGCGGTAGAGGTCGAGGCTCGGGATCCTCACCAGCCGGACGTCCTCGACGAGCTCCGGGTACGGCTGGCCCGCGAGCACGGTCACCTCGTGGCCGAGGGCGGCGAGCTCGCGCGTGAGGTGCCGGGCGTAGACGCCCTGGCCGCCGCAGTGGGGGTTGCCCCGGTAGAGAAGGAAGGCGACGCGGGTCAGTGGTGGGCCGTCCCGAGCTGGACCGCCTTCACGAGGAGCAGGATCACCGCGAGCACGAGGTAGCCGCGGAGGGCGAACATCGCCGCCGTCCGTCCCCTGGACCAGCGCGGACGCTCGAGGAGGGCGAGGGACGGCATGCGCCAGGTCTCGCGGGGGAGGGCCGCGACCCCACCTGGGCCGGGCCTCGCGCCGCTCCGCGCACGCGCGAGCGCGGCCGCTGCTACCACCAAGCCGAGCACGAGCACCACGCCGAGGCCGACGAGGAGCACGTGGACGTCGACGTTCGGGAACACCGTCGTCGCCATGAGCACGAGCGACAAGGCGACGAGGACGGCGACGATGACGCCGGCGACGGCGTTGAGCCACGGCTTGTTGACCCAGGGACCGAGGACGGCGGCGTCGTTGCAGAGCAGGAGCAGGAAGACCGTCGCGCTCGGCAGGAGCACCCCGGCGAGCGCCTGGACCGAGACCGTGATCAGCCCGAGCGGCGCGTGGGGGATGAGCACGATCGCCGCGGCGAGCGCGACCAGCCCGGTGTAGCTCGCGTAGAACGGCTTCGCCTCGGCGAAGCCCCGGTGCAGGGAGTGCCGCATCCCGAACATGTCGCCGAAGGCGTACGACGTGGCGAGCGTCACCGCCGCGGCACCGATGATCGACGCGTTGAGCAGCACGATCGCGTAGATCGCGCCGGCACCGTTTCCCAGGAGACGACCGAGGCCGCTCGCCACGCCACCGGCGTTCGCGACTCGAAGCGCGAGGGCGTGGTGGTCGCTGAACGCGAAGGCCACCGTGATCATGAGCAGGCTCGCGCCGACGACGGTGACGACCGACCCGAGGACCGTGTCGGCACGCTCGTAGTTGATCCAGCGGGGGACGATCCGCTTGTCGACGATGTTCGACTGCTGGAAGAACAGCTGCCACGGGGCGACCGTCGTCCCGACGATCGCGATGACGAGGAGGACCGCCGTCGAGTTGATCCCGCCCTGGATCCCAGGCACGACGAAGCCGTGGACGACCGATCCGACGTGCGGGTGGCTGAAGACGACAAGGGGGACCACGAGGAAGTTGGCGACGACGAAGAGGAGCATGAAGCGCTCCCAGCGGCGGAAGCTCCCCGTCACCGTCATGGCGACGAGCGCCACGGCCGCGAGCGGGACCGATACGTAGCTGCTCAGCCCGAAGTAGCCGAGCGCCAGGCTCACGCCGATGAACTCGGTCACGATCGTGAGGAAGTTGAGGAGGAACAGGTCGCCGACCGAGAAGGCGCCCCAGAACTTCCCGAACCGCTCGTTGATCAGGCGGGCGTGGCCCACGCCGGTCACGGCGCCGAGGCGCACGACCATCTCCTGGTTGACGACGAGCACCGGTATGAGCAGCGGAAGCGTCCAGAGCAGGCTCAGGCCGTAGTCGAGGCCGGCTTGTGAATAGGTCCAGACGCCTCCGGCGTCGTTGTCGCCGACCATGACGATGATCCCAGGCCCGACGATGGCGAGCAGGGCGAGCAGCCGGGCGACGAGGGTCCGGCGGGCGGCGGTGTCACCGAGGCGGATCGTGCCGAGCGCGCCCTCGATGTCGCCGAGGTGCGCCTCGTCGAGGACTGCGCGCTGCGGGGTCGGTGCGGGGGGGGCGGCTGCGGGTTCGACGATCCCGCCCCGGGGGATGCGGTGCGGACGGGGCCGTGCGCGCGTGCGGTCCGTCATGCTGGGTCACCTCCCGTCGGCTCGGGTCGTGCGTGTGCGTACCTGACAGGTGCGTGCACGCCGGCCGGGGCGGTCAACCCGGCACGTCGGCCGGGGCGGTCAGCTCAGCGGCGGGAATGCACGCTCACGTTGGTCGGAGATCGACCTATGGTCGGCGTTCAGGGTCTCCTCCTCTGCTCGCCCGCCGTCAGCCGCACCTTTGAGCGAGGTGGCATCCGCTGGGCGACGGACCGCCGGTGGCTTCGCCCCGGCGCGCCGCCTCGCCGCACGGGGCGCGACTGCTTGCAGGCCGATGCTACCGCCGGCGGTCGCGACGCCGCACGTCGGGAGGTCGCGCGTGCCCCGTCGCGCTGTTCGTCCGGCGCGGCGCTACTCCTCCGGCGCTCCCATCCCGAAGTCACGCCTCCAGCCGGTCGGCAGGAGGAGCTCGAGAACGTCGTCGACCGTCACGACGCCGACCATGCGGTGCTCGCCGTCGAGCACCGGCGTTGCGGAGAGGTTGAAGTCCGACATCTTCCGCACGACGGCGTGGAGGTCGGCGTCGGCGCGCAGGCTCACCGGGTCCCGCTCGGCGACCGTGACGAGCGCCGCATCCGGCTCGGCGCGCAAGAGCCGCACGATGGACGCCGCGCCCACGAGCTTTCCGGCCTCGTCCGAGACGAAGACCGTCGAGAGCGCCTCCGGCGCGGCCTCGCTCGTCCGCACGGCTTCGATCGCCGCCGAGACGAGCGCCGACTCGCGCAGGCAGATGAAGTCCGGGCTCATCAAGCCGCCTGCGGTCTCGGGGTTGTAGCTGAGCAGCGTGCGCACCTTCGAGCGCTGCTTCGGCGGAAGGGCGTCGAGCACCGGAAGGCGCCGCCCCTGGTCGAGGTCGACGAGGAGGTCGGCGGCGTCGTCCGGGGCCATCGTCGCGAGCAGCCTCGCCGCGTCGTCGTCAGAGCGCTCTCTCAGGAACTCCAGCTGGTGCTCGGGGTCGAGCTCCTCGAACACGTCAGCCTCGAGCTCGTGGTCCTGGCCCACCGCCTCGATGATCTCCTCGCCCTCCTCGTGCGACGCCGCCTCGACCAGGTCGGCGATCTGCGCGGCGCGCAGGCGGGCAAGCTTGCGGTAGGGGATGCGCATTCGCGCCGTCGGCACGTGGGCGACGAACGGCTCGATGCTCGCCCAGTCGACCAACGACCTCGACCGCACGCGCCGTGCGAGCGACCGCGGCAGGAGCCGCCGGAGCACGCCGCGCCCGGACGGGTCGACGCCGACGACGCGCCACTCGACGTCGACGCAGGCGAGCTCGATCTCGTTGGCACGGATGAGGCGCGCGCCGACGACGTTGATCAGGTGACGGGACGACAGATCGCGCGCGAGCAGGAGCTCCCCTGGTCGGCGCTCGAAGCGGCCGAGGTCGACCGTCTCGCCCGCGAGGCGCGCCCCGTCGGCCGACAGCTCTGCGACCCCTCCGATCGGAAGGAAGAGCTCGCGGCCGCCGATGCTCACGACCAGGCCGGTCACGGGCGGGTGCGCCTGGCCGTCGAGCCGGACGATCGCGTCCTCGACCCGACCCACGCGCTCGCCGCTCGCGTCCCTCAGCGCGCTCCGGACGAGGCTCGAGAGGTGGAGCACCGCCGGCGGCATCGCCGACATCAGCGCGGCCCGCCCGCCGGCCGGCGCCTCAGCTGGACCACGGACGAATCGTACCGGCCGGCGGGCGGGCGGGGCGTGGCCGTCGGTATGGTTGGCCATGCGCTACCGCACGCTCGGCACGACGGGAGTCCAGGTCTCGACGTACTGCCTCGGGACGATGATGTTCGGCGCCTGGGGCAACGACGATCCCGACGACTGCGTCCGCGTCGTCCACGCGGCGCTCGACGCCGGGATCAACTTCATCGACACCGCAGACGTCTACTCGGCGGGCCGGTCCGAGGAGATCGTCGGGCGGGCGCTCGCCCGCCGCCGCGACGACGTCGTGCTCGCCTCGAAGGTCCACGGCCAGATGGGGGACGACCCGAACCAGCGCGGGAGCTCCCGCCGCTGGATCGTCCGCGAGGTGGAGGCGAGCCTCCGCCGGCTCGGGACCGACCATCTCGACCTCTACCAGGTCCACCGCCCCGATCCGTCCACCGACGTCGAAGAGACGCTGTCGGCGCTGTCCGACCTCGTCCACCAGGGCAAGGTGCGGGCGATCGGCAGCTCGACGTTCCCGGCCGAGCTCATCGTCGAGGCCCAGTGGGCGTCCGAGCGGCGTGGGTTGGAGCGCTTCCGCTGCGAGCAGCCTCCGTACTCGATCTTCGCCCGCGCGATCGAGGGATCCGTGCTGCCGACCTGCCAGCGCTACGGGATGGGTGTCATCGTCTGGAGCCCTCTCGCCGCCGGATGGCTCACGGGCCGCTACCGCTCGGACGCGGACCTCGACCTCACCCGGGGTCGCGCCTCGAGGATCCCCGATCGCTTCGACCAGCGCCTGCCCGGCAACCGCCGCAAGCTGGAGCTCGTCGGCGAGCTCGAGAAGGTCGCGGGCGATGCCGGCGTCTCGCTCACCCACCTCGCCCTCGCCTTCAGCGTCGCCCACCCGGCGGTCACCTCGACGATCATCGGGCCACGGACGATGGACCAGCTCGAGGACCTCCTAGCCGGGTCGTCCGTCGAGCTCGACGACACGACGCTCGACCGCATCGACGAGCTCGTGCCGCCGGCGACGACCTTGAGCGCCCCCGATGCGGGCTGGACGCCGCCGTGGATCGCCGAGGCGGCACTTCGGCGGCGGGCACCGGGAACGCGGGCCGCCGGCTGACTGCCCTCGGACCGAGCGCGCGAGGGCTCGGTCAGATCACCCCGGCCCGCAGCGCGTAGGCGACGGCGTGGCAGCGGTTGCGGAGGCTGAAGCGCGAGGTGACGTCGTGGATCACGTTCTTCACCGTGCGCTCCGAGTAGGAGAGCTTCTCCGCGATCTCGGCGGTGTCGAAGCCGTCGGCCACCAGCCGGAGCACCTCGATCTCGCGCTCGTTGAACCCGTTGAAGTGGATCCCGCGCGGATGGAGGACGTTGCGCTGGAGCCGCCCAACCTGGGAGAGCAGGGAGCCGAGCAGGTCGGGCGGCAGCGCGCCGTGCCCCTCGGCGGCGGCGTGGACCGTCGCGGCGAGCTTCTCGGGAGCGGCGTCGACGCGCCGCACGATGGCGGAGGCGCCGGCCTCGACCGCGGTGAGCACGCCCTGGTCGTCGGCGGTCGTCGCGACGAGGAGGACGTGGTCGGTGCCGCCGCGCAGCAGCGTCCGGATGGTGCGCGCCGCGTCGTCGTCGACGGTGTCGACGACGACGATCGCGACCGTCGCCCGTTCTGGCTCGTCGACCACCGCGAGCCCGTGCTGCCCGCGCAGCTGCGCGACGAGTCCCGCCCTCGAGATCGGGTCCGCCGAGGCGACGTAGGTCGGGATGGGGCCCGTCCCGAACTCCTGCTCGCGCATCCGCTCGTCCATGGCTCCCGCTCTGCAGCTTCCCCCCGGAGCCCGCAGGTCGAGCCGAGCCGGGTCGTCGAACCTGTTGACTTCGCGCTACTCGGTGACAGCACTACTCGGTGACAGAACTAGCCGAGAGTGTAGGTAGCCGCGTCACGGCGTGCACATATTGCCTCCCGGCCCTCGCCAGATCTCGCGGCCCTCGCCGCGTGCCCGCCCTCCGGCGGGCGGCGGAGCACCGTCAGAACTCGGTGATCGCGAGCAGGGCCGACGAGAACTCCTTGAACTCGGGCGAGGTGGTGATCGGGAGCAGCGCCATCAGCTTGCCGACGTCGCCGTCGACCTGGATCCGGCCCTGCATGAACGCCGCCGTGGCGTCGAGCTCGCCCCGCTGTACCGCTGCGGCGTCGTCATAGCTCTCGCTGAGCGTCACCTCGGCGTCGCCGAGCTCGCCGAGCCGCGACTCGACGAGGTGCCCGTCGACCACGATCCAGTAGTACGCCACCTCACCGTCCGGCCCGTCTGTCACCCGGTACTGGAGCCGGGCAGTCGCGCCGGGGCGCTCGGGCTGGCCCTGGGCGAGACGCACGCTCTCGTCGAGCCACTCCTGGCTGAGCCACTTCGCCATCGTCGCCTCCCTACGCTCCGGCCGTCGGCCGGCTCCTGCAGCCTGCGTGCGCCGCGCCGGCCGCTCGCCGCCGCGAGCGCCCGTCAGCGCGCCCCGGCCCCAAGGCTCGCATCGGCGAGCACGCGCACCCCGGCGAACAGGTCGTCCTCGGGGAGCGGCGCCTCGACCAGGCTCTCGGCACGCACGTAGTGATCCTTGTCGTAGATCGCCTGCTCGATCTCCTCCGGCAGCCCGAACCAGAAGCCCGAGCGCGGGTCGACCTGAGTGGCGTGCGCGAGGAGCGCCTGCTGGCGCACGCGAGCGTAGCCACGAAGCGCGACCGCGGTCGTCGGCGCCTCGCCGGGGAGCCGATCGAGCCACCCGTCGGCGATGCGCTGGGCGTAGGGCGACTCGAGCCCGAGCTCGAGGAACTTCTCATGACGTGCCAGCGCCTGCTCACGCGACCACATCGTGTAGTAGAGCTTCAAGGGTTGGAAGGGCTCCCCGGCGGCCGGGAAGGCCCCGGGATCTGCCGCTTGGCGGAAGGCGGCGAGGGTCACCTCGTGGGCGCGCAGATGATCGGGGTGCGGGTAGCCCCTCTGGTCCTCGCCGTAGCTCACCAGGACCTGCGGTCGCTCGCGACGGACGAGCGCGACGAGGCGGCCGACCGCCTCCTCGAGCGGGGCTCGGGCGAAGCAGCGGGGATCGGCATTGGCGGCGCTCCCGGGCATGCCCGAGTCGCGATAGCCGAGCGACTCGACGACGTCGTAGCCGATGACCTCCGCCGCGGCGGCCAGCTCGCGGGCGCGCACCGCGGCGATGTCCGACCGGACCTCCGGCAGGTCCATCGCGGGGTTGAGGATGTCGCCCTCCTCCCCCCCGGTGCAGGTGACGAGGACCGTGCGCACGCCCTCGGCGTGGTAGCGGGCGACCGTCCCCGCGCCCTTCGACGCTTCGTCGTCCGGATGGGCGTGGACGGTGAGCAGGCAGAGACCCCGGGCCATCTCCCGACGCTACCGCCACCGCCGGCCCGGGCGAGCGCCGGACGGGCGCTGCCGGGGCATATGCTCGTCATCAGGGCGGGTGTCGGCGCGCCGTGCGCACGGAGGAGCCGCCGTCGGGCACGCGAGCCGGGTGGCAAGCCCGGGAAGGGGCGATCAATGGGCGTGATGAAGCGCCTGTCGGGCATCGTGCAGGGCAAGGCGAACAAGGCCCTCGACAGGGCGGAGGATCCCCGCGAGACGCTCGACCTCTCCTATGAGAAGCAGCTCGAGCAGCTGACCCAGGTCCGGCGGGGGCTCGCCGACGTCGCGACGGCGCGCAAGCGGATCGAGCTCCAGGCTCAGCAGCTCCAGAGCAGCGCGGCCAAGCTCCAGGACCAGGCCCGCCAGGCGGTCGGCCAGAACCGCGAGGACCTGGCTCGCGAGTTCCTCGGACGGCGCGCCTCCATCGCGACGCAGCTGCAGGACATGAAGACCCAGCACGAGCAGCTCGTCAGCCAGGAGGAGCGGCTCGTTGCGACGACCCAGCAGCTCCAAGCGCGCGTCGAGGCGTTCAGGACCCAGAAGGAGACGCTCAAGGCCTCCTACACCGCAGCCCAGGCGCAGACGAAGATCGGCGAGGCCGTCTCGGGCATCTCGGAGTCCATGG
>DAHVLW010000179.1:0-6065 GCA_027320205.1 Acidimicrobiaceae bacterium | reverse complement strand
ATCCACGGCGGCATCCTCGCCGACCGTTCCGACCCCGCGCACCTCGCGGAGCTCGAGGCGCGGGGGATCGAGCCGATCGACCTCGTCGTCTGCAACCTCTACCCGTTCTTCGCCGAGCCGTCGATCGAGACGATCGACGTCGGCGGCCCGGCGATGGTGCGCGCCGCCGGGAAGAACCACGCGCACGTCGGCGTCGTCGTCGACCCGGGGGAGTACGGTCCGGTCCTCGACGAGCTCCGCCGCGAGGGCGCTCTCGGGGAGGAGACCCGTCGCCGCCTCGCCAGGGCGGCCTTCGCCCACACCGCCGCCTACGACGCGGCGATCGTCTCCTGGCTCGACGCCGCCGCGCGGCCGGCCGCTCGCGCCGAGGGGGCGGCTGACGGGGCCGCCGAGGACGTCCTGCCGCCGAGCGTCCACCTCGCCCTCGAGCGCTGCGAGACGCTCCGCTACGGGGAGAACCCCCACCAGCGCGCCGCCCGCTTCCGGCTCGTCGGCTCGGCTGGCGGCTGGCTCGACTCCATGGTGCAGCACGGCGGCCGCGAGCTCTCCTACCTCAACCTCTTCGACGCCGACGCCGCCTGGCGCCTCGCCCACGAGCTGCTCGGGCTCGGCGGGTCGGCGGCCGCCGCCGTCGTCGTCAAGCACGCCAACCCCTGTGGCGCCGCCGTCGCGCCGGACCTTGCCTCCGCCTACCGCCTCGCCTACGCCGGCGACCCGATGTCTGCCTTCGGGGGGATCGTCGCGCTCAGCGGACCGGTCGACCTCGCCCTGGCAGAACAGATCGTGGGCAACTCCCTTGCCGACGTCCTCGTCGCGCCCTCCATCGCCGAGGACGCGCTCGAGCTGTTCGCGAAGCGGCGGAGGAACATGCGCGCCCTGACGGCCGAGCCGCCGGGGGTGATGCCGCTCCAGGTGCGGCAGGTGGGCGACGGCTTCCTCGTCCAGGAGCCGGACCGCTTCCTCTCGGCGCGCGGGCGCTGGCAGGTGCCGACCAAGATCGTGCCGCCCGAGGAGGTGATGGCAGACGTCGAGCTCGCCTGGAGGGTCTGCGCTCGCTCGACGTCGAACGCCGTCGTCGTCGCGCGGGCGGGCCAGGTCGTCGGCGTCGGCTGCGGGCAGCAGAGCCGCGTCGACGCGGCGGGGATCGCGGCACGAAAGGCCGGCGAGCGGTCCACGGGCGGCGTCGCGGCGAGCGACGCGTTCTTCCCCTTCCGCGACGCGCTCGACGTGCTTGGCGACGCCGGGGTCGCGGTCGTCGTCCATCCCGGAGGCTCGCTCCACGACGACGAGATCGTCGCCGCCGCCGACGAGCGCGGCGTGGCGCTGGTCATCACCGGAGAGCGCCATTTCCGGCACTGAGCCCGGGCGCGTGCTCGACCGGGATGCAGCCCCGGCACGACCATGAGCGCCCGACTGCTCGACGGGGAGGCGCTCGCGGCGCGCATCAGGCAGGAGATCGCCGAGGAGGTCGCGGCGATGCGCGCCGCCGGGGTCGTCCCCGGCCTCGGGACGGTGCTCGTCGGTGACGACCCTTCGAGCAGCCGCTACGTCGAGATGAAGCGCGAGGACTGCGCGAGCGTCGGAATCGCGTCGATCCATCAGCACCTGCCGGCAGACGTCGCTCAGGAGGAGCTCCTCTCTGTCGTCCGGCGCTACAACGCCGATCCGGAGGTCGACGCCTACCTCGTCCAGCTCCCGCTCCCCGCGCAGGTCGACGAGGAGGCGGTGCTCGCCGCCGTCGATCCGGCGAAGGACGCCGACGGCCTGCACCCGGTCAACCTCGGTCGCCTGGTGATGGGCGTCTCCGGGCCGCTTCCCTGCACCCCGGCCGGCATCGTCGAGCTCCTCTCGGCCAACGCCGTGCCGGTCGAGGGCCGCCATGTCGTGATCATCGGCCGGGGGCTCACGATCGGACGTCCGCTCGCGGCGCTGATGGCGCTGAAGCGGCCCGGCTGCAACGCGGCGGTCACCGTCGTCCACACCGGCGTCGAGGACCTCGCCTCCTACGTCCGGCGGGCCGACGTCCTCGTCGCCGCCGCCGGCCGGGCCGGCCTTGTCACGCCCGAGATGGTCAAGCCCGGCGCAGCCGTCGTCTCGGCCGGGACGTCCTTCGTGGGGCGCCGGCTCGTTCCCGACGTCGAGGAGTCCGTCGCCGAGGTGGCCGGCTGGATCACGCCCCGGCTCGGCGGCGTCGGCCCGATGACCCGGGCGATGCTCCTCCGCAACGCCGTCGCGGCGGCGCGCCGCCGCCATCCTGGCTGACGCGCCAGACGTTCGCGTGACGAAGGTCTCCGAGCTCCTCAAGGCCAGGCGCTGCCTCTCGGTCGAGCTCTGGCCGCCGCGCACGGAGGAGGCGGCGGCGCGCCTCAGGACCTCGCTCGCCCGTCTCGAGCGGCTCCGGCCGGACTTCGCCTCGATCACCTACGGGGCCGGCGGCTCGACGAGAGACCGCACCCACGAGCTCGTCGTCGCGATCCAGGCCGAGGGCAGGATGACGGCGATGGCTCACGTCGCCTGCGCTGCCCACCGTCGGGAGGAGCTCGTCGCGATCCTCGAGCGCTACCGCGCGGCCGGCATCGAGAACCTCCTCGCGCTGCGCGGCGACCCGCCCCTGTGGACCGGCGAGCGGCCGCCGGCGGGTGCGTTGCGGCATGCTGCGGAGCTCGTCGAGCTGGCGAGGGAGATGGGGGACTTCTGCGTCGCCGTGGCGGTCCATCCCGAGATCCATCCCGAGTCGACCGACCTCGAGACGGACCGGCGGCTCCAAGCCGACAAGCTCGAGCGAGCCGACCTCGGGATCAGCCAGATGTTCTTCAAGGCCGATGACTACCTCCGTCTCGTCGAGGACCTGGCCTCTCGCGGCGTCACCAAGCCGGTACTGCCGGGCGTCATGCCGATCGTGAACGCGCGCTCGATGCTCAGGATGGCCGAGCTCTCCGGCACGCGCGTGCCCACCCGGCTCGCGGCGCGGATCGACGCCGTCGCCGGGCGGCCCGAGGAGGTCCGGCGCATCGGCGTCGAGGTCGCGACCGAGATCTGCGTGAAGCTCCTTGCCGAGGGCGTGCCCGGGCTGCACTTCTACACGATGAACCAGGTGGCCGCGACGGAAGAGGTCTGCGAGAACCTCGGCCTGCTGCCCGGAGGGCCGGCGTAGCGGCGGCACTGCGCAAGTCCCCGGCACCGAGCGGGGTCCCATCGCGGTTCGGACCGGCGTCGCTCCCGACCAGGGCGGTAGGCTCCGGCGCATGGCCGAGAAGATCACCATGTCAGCCGAAGGGAAGCTCCATGTGCCCGAGGAGCCGATCATCCCCTACATCGAGGGCGACGGCACCGGGGTCGACATCTGGCCGGCGTCCCGGCTCGTCTTCGACGCCGCGGCCGCCAAGCATGGCCGGCGGATCGCCTGGAAGGAGGTGCTCGCCGGCGAGAAGGCGTTCAAGGAGACCGGGAGCTGGCTGCCCGACGAGACGGTCGGGGCGTTCCGGGACTACCTGATCGGCATCAAGGGCCCGCTCACGACACCCGTCGGCGGCGGGATCCGCTCGCTCAACGTCGCCCTCCGCCAGCTGCTCGACCTCTACGTCTGCCTGCGCCCGGTCCGCTGGCTCCGCGGCGTGCCGTCGCCGGTGCTGCATCCCGAGCGGGTCGACATGGTGATCTTCCGGGAGAACACCGAAGACGTCTACGCCGGGCTCGAGGTCGAGGCCGGCAGCGCCGAGGCGAAGCGGCTCATCGAGCTGTTCCGCGCCGAGGTCGGATGGCAGATCCGCCCCGACTCCGGGATCGGCGTCAAGCCGGTGTCCGTGACGGGCTCGAAGCGGCTGATCCGCGCCGCGATCGCCTACGCCCTCGAGCGCGGCCGCAAGAGCGTCACGCTCGTCCACAAGGGCAACATCCAGAAGTTCACCGAGGGCGCATTCCGGGCATGGGGCTACGAGCTCGTCCGGGAGGAGTTCGCCGACCGCGCCGTCGGCTGGGACGACTGCGGCGGCGAGCCGGGGGACAAGCTGCTCGTGAAGGACGTCATCGCCGACATCGCGTTCCAGCAGGTGCTGACGCGCGCGTCCGAGTTCGACGTGATCGCGACGACGAACCTGAACGGCGACTACCTGTCCGACGCCCTGGCGGCGCAGGTCGGCGGGATCGGCATCGCCCCGGGCGCGAACATCAACTACGTCACCGGTCACGGCGTCTTCGAGGCGACGCACGGGACGGCGCCGCGCTACGCCGGCCAGGACAAGGTCAACCCGGGGTCGGTGATCCTCTCGGGCGTGCTCATGTTCGAGCACCTCGGCTGGCGCGACGTCGCCGACGACATCACGCGGGCCCTCGAGGCGACGATCGCCGAGAAGATCGTCACCTACGACTTCGCGCGCCTCACGGAGGGCGCGACCGAGGTCCGGACGAGCGAGTTCGCCCAGACGTTCGTCGATCGGCTCTGAGCAACAGAACCGCCGCGTGCGGACCACGAAGACCCGTCTCGCCGACGGGCGAGAGCTCGTCTACTACGACCACGACGACTCGCCGCCCCGCACGGCCCGTGATCGCCGCGAGCTGCCGCCGCGACCGGCCGGGTCGGATCTTCGCCACGACCCGTTCCTCGACGCCTGGGTGATGGTGGCCGCCTACCGCCAGGAGCGCACGTTCTTCCCCTCGCCCGAGGAGTGCCCGCTGTGCCCGTCGGGCGAGGGGAGGCCCACGGAGATCCCCGAGTCGGACTACGACGTCGTCGTGTTCGAGAACCGCTTTCCCGCCCTCGCCGGCGACGAGCCGACCCGCGTCGGGGCGGATGCACCCGCGGCACCCGGCGCGTTCCCGGGGCTCCTCGCAAGCCGGCACAGCGCAGGGCGTTGCGAGGTCGTCTGCTACTCGCCGCGACACGAGGCCTCGCTCGTCGAGCTCTCCTCGGACGACGTCGGCCTCGTGCTCGCTGCGTGGGTCGACCGCACCGCCCGGCTCTCGGAGATCCCCGGAGTCGAGCAGGTGTTCTGCTTCGAGAACCGGGGGAGCGAGGTCGGCGTGACGCTCCAGCACCCTCACGGGCAGATCTACGCCTACCCCTTCGTGACGCCGCGCACCTCGAGGGCGCTTCAGGCGGCGACCGCCTACCACCGCCGCACCGGCCGCAACCTCTACGACGACGTCCTCGCCGCAGAGCGGGTCGCCGGCGAGCGCGTCGTCGCCGAGAACGGCTCGTGGACCGCCTTCGTCCCCCATGCGGCACGCTGGCCCTACGAGGTCCACCTCTACCCGAACCGCCGCGTCGCCGACCTCGCCGCGCTCGGCGCGAGGGAGCGCGACGACTTCGCGCCGATCTACCGCGACCTGCTCGCCCGCTTCGACAGGCTCTTCGGCCTGCGCACGCCGTACATGTCCGCCTGGCACCAGGCGCCGGTGCGTGAGGGCCGGGACGCGCTTGCGTTGCACCTCGAGCTGTTCACGGTCATGCGCAGCGCGGGCAGGCTCAAGTACCTCGCCTCCTCCGAGTCGGCGATGGACGCGTTCGCGAACGACGTCGTCCCGGAGGCGGCGGCTGAGAAGCTCCGGGCGCTCGCGCCGTGAGGATGCTCGTCACCGGCGGCGCCGGCTACATCGGCAGCGTCGTCGCCAAGCGGCTCTTGGAGCACGGCGACGAGGTCACCGTCCTCGACGACCTCTCGACCGGGCACGACGACGCCGTGCCGGCGGGCGCAGAGCTCGTCGTGGGCCGGGTGCATGACGCCGAGGCGGTCCTCGCCGGACGCAGCTTCGACGCCGCCGTGCACCTCGCCGCCGCTTCGCTCGTCGCCGAGTCGATCGCCGATCCCGCCAAGTACGAGGAGAACAACGTCGTCGGCAGCCGGTGCCTCGTCGCCGCGCTCGGCCGTCTCGGCGTCGGCCGCCTCGTCTTCTCCTCGACCGCCGCCGTCTACGGCGAGCCTGAGTCCGTGCCGATCGATGAGGACGCGCCGACCCGCCCGGTGAACCCCTACGGCGCCTCGAAGCTCGCCGTCGACGAGATGCTCGCCGCCGAGGCGGGACGATCCGGCCTCGCCGCCGTCAGCCTCCGCTACTTCAACGCCGCC
>DAHVLW010000157.1:0-8705 GCA_027320205.1 Acidimicrobiaceae bacterium | reverse complement strand
GCGCCGAGCCGATGGAGCCGAAGGCGTGTGAGATCGACCCGACGGAGCAAGCGGGCGGCACAGTCGCGAGGATATGGTCTCGAGGTCCCCGCGGAAAGGGCCGGGTCGACCCCGCCGAGCCGCTCAGGTCGTTCGCAGCTCCACGAGGCACGCGGATGGTGTGCGAGGCAGCGTCACCGTGAGCTCGCAGCGCGACAGGTCCCAGGAGACGACGGCACCTCCGCCCGTGGGGTAGGTCAACCGACCGGAGGCGCCGGTGGCTGCTCTGGCCTTATATGCTTGCAAGCCACGAGGGCTTCGGCGACGAGTCGCTGCTGGCGAGGGCTCATGCGATCGAGGTGCCCCGAGAGGTGCACGCGTCCGAGGAGTGCGCCGCAAAGGGTGAATGCGATCTCCTCCTCGCTCCACTCAGGCTATGGGTAGGCCCAGATCGCGGCCTGCTCGGGGTGATCGCGGCGGGAGCAGAGGCGGAGATCGTGGCGTAGCGCAGGCAATCCTGCTGGTCGCTGGTCGCTGGTCGACTGGAGCTGGAGCCTCGAGAGCATGGCGAAGTCGGCGCGCATCGCGCCCGAGGCGCAGCTCTCGATCGTCAGGCCGGGATGGCGCTCGAGGAGGCTGTCGAGCCACTCGAGCAGCGCCCGGTTGTGACCGAGCAACCCCACGCCCTCGCTCACGCCACCCGAATCTGTCCCGGGAGCGACGTCGATGTCGTAGTCGATCTTCAGGTAGCCGACGCCGAGGTCGCCGACGAGGAAGTCGACGACCTCGTCGAGATGCGCGCGCCGCGGGTGTCGCAGATCCAGGTGGCATCGGCCCTTCTCGACGACGCGCTCACCGCCGCGGCAGAAGAAGGCCTCGTCGGGAAGCTTCGCCACCACGGCGCTGCGCACGCCGACCACCTCCGGCTCGAGCCACACCGGAACCATGCCGCGGTCCCTAATGGCGTCGAGCACCTCGGCGATGCCGTTCGGGAAGCGGCTGCCAGACGGGCGCCATTCGCCGACCGTGTCCCACCAGGGCTCTCCGAGCTCGGCGTACCAGCCCGAGTCGATGCAGGAGAACTCGGCTCCGGCGCGGTCGGCCGCATCGACGAGCGCCAGGAGGCGCTCGGTCGTCGGCTCGCCCATCACCGTGTTCATGTAGTCGTTGAAGATCACCGGGAGCCGCGAGTGGTCCGCGTGAGGGCGGCGAGCCACCCGGCGGTACTCGGTCATGCTGGCGAGCGCGCCCTCGAGCCGGCCGGCGCGCTGAGTCGTGGTCGCCTTCGGTCGCGTCGGGGCGGCCGCCCTCGAACGTGTTCCCGCCGACGCGCCGACCGTCGCGATGGTCCCGGCACCTTCTGAGCCGTCACGCCGCAGGTCGCGCAGCCTCCCGCTCCAGGCACACCCCTGGGTCCGGATCGACGAGCTCGCTGCCGCCAAGGAGGCGACAACCTACCTTCTGGCGCTCGGCCACAGGACCGTGCACCACCTCTCGATACCGAACTGGACCGGGACGACCCGGCGAACGGAGGGTGGCGAGCCGCGCTCGCCAAGGCGGGAATCCGAGCTCCCAAGCCGCTGCAAGGGGGATGGAGCGCCGAGTGGGGCTACGAGGCCGGGCAGACCGTCGCGAGCGACCCCGACGTGACCGCTGTGCTCTGCGGGAACGACGGCATCGCCCTCGGTGTCATGAGAGCCACGTACGAGGCCGGTCGCGCGGCGCCGGCAGACGTGAGCATCGTCGGTTTCGACGACGAGCCGTACGCGCGCTTCTATACGCCGGCGCCCACGTCGGTCCGGCAGGACTTCCGCGCGCTCGGCAGGGTCGCCTTCGTCGAGCTGCTGTCCCTGGTCGGCTCCAACCGATCGATCGAGCACGTGGACCTTCCGCGCGCAGAGCTCGTGATCCGCGAGAGCGCCGGAACGCCGCCTCGCGACCGCACTCGTCCCGGCAGCGCGTCGAGGGCGCAGCGCCCCCGTGCCGGCGGCGCTGCGGCGGCGGCCGGGTCGCGCGCCAAGGCGCATGCCGGCTCCGTCGAGGAGGTTCACTTCTTCGCCTGCGGGGGCTCGGCGGTCGACTGGGCGAGTCTCGGCTTCGGCGTCGCGGCCCTCGTCCTCGCGCTCGCGAGCATCGGCTGCGTGCTCGCCGTGGGGGCGAGCCGGCCCCCGACGGCGCCGACCGACCTCTGGTACCTGTCGGTCCGGCCCCCCCGGGGGGGGACCTGCTGCTGGCGGGCCCGCTGCTCGTGGCCGAGATCGTGGTGACGGCGCTGCTGCTGCTCAACCCGGCGCTCGCGCTGATCGGGGTCCCTCTCGCCCTCGGCCGGGCGCTCCGGGCCACGGCAGGGATCGGGATGCGACGGGCCGGGCCGGCTGGTTCGTCGAGCCGCGGCCAGGGGTGACTGCGCTGGCGTAGGTTCACCCCGCTGCGGGCGGGCGGTCCTGCGGCGTGCCGTCGTCGGCGAGCTCGCCGAGCAGCTCGGGCAGGCGCGCGAAGAACGCCGACCGGGCGAACACCTGGGCGCAGCCGGCGGCGCGGGCCCGGCGCATCAGCTCGCCGTCGATATGGGGCGCGAAGCCGACGCACCGGGAGCTCCCGAGCGCCGGCAGGACCTGGAGGACGCCGGGCCGGGAGAGGTCGGCGAGCACGAGCGTGCTGATGTCCTCGAGGTGCTGGGGGATCTCCGCCGCCGTGCGCGCGAGGACGAGCCTCCGGCCGCCCGCCGTGGCAGCGGCAGCGATGCGGCTCTGGTCGAGCAGGTCGGGGGCGAAGGCCACCACGGTCGGCACCCGCCCATTCTCGCGTGCGTGCCTCGTCCGTCGGGCGGGCTCGGGCGTATACCCCGTCGTGGCCGGAGACCCCGTCGTGGCCGGAGACCCCGTCCCTGCACGGTCCCGCGCCGGCCGACGAGCCGGAGCGGTCGCCGTCTCGAGCACGGCGGGCTACGTCCGGCTGCTCGGCGCCGGGCTGCTCGCCGCCACCGGGGCGATCCACCTCGATCTCTACCTGACCGGCTACGGTTCTGTCGCGACGATCGGCCCGTTGTTCCTGCTCCAGGTGGTCGCCGCCCTCGTCCTCGCGGCGGGTCTCGCCGCGATCTCCTCCGTGCTGCTGTCCCTCGCCGGCACCCTCTTCTTCCTCGCCACCCTCGGCGGCTACGTGCTCAGCCTCGCTGTCGGGCTGTTCGGGTTCCACGAGGTCCGCACGACGGCGGGCCTCGCCGCCGGTGTCGTCGAGGTTGCCGGGGCCGCGGCCCTCGTGGCGCACGGCGCGCTCCTCGCCAGTCGTCGCGATGCTGCGGGTGCTGACGGCTCGGCGGCGGAGGCCGCCTGGCGTCACCTCGCGGGCAACGCGTGCCGCCTCCTCGGCCAGCGCCGCACCCCGGGCCTGTCCGCAGTGACCGTCGCCGCCGCCGGTGGGCTTGCTCTCGGGCTCGCGTTCGCCTCTGCGCCTCCGGCGTCGGCGGGCGCCCCGGCGGACGTCGTCGCGGTCGACGTCCACGGCTACGGGACGGTCCTCGGGACCACGGGTCACCGGAGCCTGTACCTCCTCTCCTCGGAGTCCCGCGGGCGGATCACCTGCACGGGAGGGTGCCTGTCGCTGTGGCCGCCGCTGCTCGTCCCGGACGGCGCGCGGCCGCGGGCCGGCAAAGGGGTCGCGGGGACGCTCGGTGTCGTCCGCCTTCGAAGCGGCGCCCGCCAGCTCACCTTCAACGGCTACCCGCTCTACACCTTCGTCGGAGACACAGGCGCCGCCGAGGCGGGCGGAGAGGGGATCGCATCGAACGGCGGGGTCTGGTACCTCGTCAAGGCCGGGTCGACGGCGCCGAGCGCGTCCCCCGTCCGCCACCGCCAGGCGCCGGCGTAGGCTCGGGCTCCGGTGGCGAGATGACGCTCGACGACGCCGTGGGCGAGGCGTGCCCCGGCGCGCCGGCATGCGGTGAGGAGGTGTGCATCACCTGCTCCGACGAGGCCGTCGAGGCCCGGGTCGTCGAGCTGCGCCCGGGCGGGTTGGCCGTCGTCGAGGTCGCATCCGCACGTGCCGGCATGGAGCAAGAGCTCGTGAGCGTGACGCTCGTCGACGCCGTGGCCGGAAGCCGTGTCCTCGTGCACGCCAAGGAGGCGATCGCGCTCCTCGACCAACCGCAAGAACGCTGAGCGGCGTACGCGCCCTCCGCTGGCGGATCCGCGTCGAGGGGATCGTCCAAGGCGTTGGCTTCCGTCCCTTTGCCCACGCCCTCGCCACGCGCCTCGGGCTTGCCGGGTTCGTCGGCAACGACGTCGCGGGGGTCATCATCGAGGCCGAGGGCCCCCCGGTACTGCTCGCGCAGTTCGTCTCGGCGCTCGAGACCGCCGCGCCGCCCCTCGCGGTCGTTGAGCGCGTCCGGGCGGAGGCGGTCCCGACGCGCGGCGGGTCGGGATTCTCCATCGTGCCGAGCCAGTCCTCGGCGCCGGCTGCAGCGCTCGTCGCGCCGGACACAGCGACCTGCGTCGACTGCCTGCAGGAGCTGTTCGACCCGGCCGACCGCAGGTATCGATACCCCTTCGTCAACTGCACGAGCTGCGGCCCCCGCTTCACCATCGTCGCCCGGGTGCCCTACGACCGGGTGAACACGTCGATGGCCCCGTTCGCCATGTGCGCCGATTGCGCCCAGGAGTACGCCGACCCGGGGAACCGCCGGCACCACGCCGAGCCGACTTGTTGCCCCGCCTGCGGGCCGACCCTGCGGCTGCTCGACGCCGACGGGGATCCGCTCGACGCCGACGGGGATCCGCTCGCCGCCGACCGCCACGCGCTCGGCCGCGACACGGTCAGCGCCGCCGCGGGCATGATCGGTGACGGGGCGATCCTCGCGGTAAAGGGGCTCGGCGGCTACCACCTCGCGGCTGACGCGACGAACGAGGCGGCGGTCGCCGCGCTCCGGGCGCGCAAGCGCCGGGAGGACCGACCCTTCGCCGTGATGGTCGCCGACCTCGAGACAGCCCGGTCGCTTTGCACGGTCTGGCCGGACGAGGAGGTGCTGCTCACCAGTCCGCGCCGTCCAATCGTGCTCCTCGAGCGGCGGTGCGCCAGCTCGGTCGCGCCGTCGGTCGCGCCGTCGGTCGCGCCGGGCAACCGTCGTCTCGGGTTGATGCTTCCCTACACGCCGCTGCACCATCTGCTGGCGAGGGAGATCGGACGGCCGTTCGTCCTCACGAGCGGGAACCTCTCCGACGAGCCGATCGTGTATCGGGACGACGACGCCAAGGCGCGCCTCGTAGGGGTCGCCGATGCATTCGTCGTCCACGACCGGGCGATCCTTGTCCGCGCCGACGACTCCGTCACCCAGTCGTTCCGGGGAAGGGAGCTGATCCTCCGCCGCTCCCGGGGCCACGCGCCGGCGCCGCTGCCGCTCGGTCTTCCCCCGGCGCGGACCGTCCTCGGCTGCGGCGCCGAGCTGAAGCACACCTTCTGCGTGACAAGGGGCCGCCACGCCTTCCTCTCCCAGCACATCGGCGACCTCGAGAGCTACGAGACGCTGCGGTCCTTCACCGAGGGAGTCGAGCACCTCTGCGGCCTCCTCGAGGTGCGGCCGGCCCTCGTCGCCCACGACCTCCATCCGGAGTACCTCTCGACGAAGTACGCGCTGTCGCTCGAGGGCGTCGAGACCCTCGGCGTCCAGCACCACCACGCACACGTCGCGTCCTGCCTCGCCGACAACGGCGAGCGCGGGCCGGTGATCGGCGTCGCCTTCGACGGCGTCGGGTACGGCTCCGACGGGACGCTCTGGGGCGGGGAGCTGCTCGTCGCCGATCTCACCACCTTCGAGCGCGCCGGGCACCTCGAGACGGTCGCGCTGCCCGGCAGCGCGAGCGCGATCAAGGAGCCGTGGCGGATGGCGGCGGCGTGGCTCGACGCCGCGCTCGACGGGGAGGTGCCAGAAGACCTTGCCGTTGTCCGGCGCAACTCGCCGCGCTGGGCCGACGTCGTCGCCATCGCCCGCTCGAGAGTCGGCTCACCCACGACCTCGAGCGCCGGCCGCCTTTTCGACGCCGTCGCCGCGATCGTCGGGGTGCGGGACGCCGTCAACTACGAAGGGCAGGCGGCCGTCGAGCTCGAGCAGCTTGCCGATGCGAGCACCCCCGAGGCCTACCCGGTCGCCGTCGGGACCGTCGCCGAGGTGGGTCAGGCGGCATCGGTGGTCCTTGCCGCAGGCCAGCTCGTGCGTGCCGTCGTCGAGGACCTCCGCCGTGGCACGGGCGCGCCCGTCGTATCGGCACGCTTCCACAACGGCCTGGCCGGCGCCGTCGTCGCGGCGTGCGCGGCGCTGAGGGAGCGCACCGGTCTCTCGGACGTCGCCCTCTCAGGAGGCGTCTTCCAAAACCGGCTCCTTCTCGGCCGAGCCGTCACCGGGCTCGAGTCCTCGGGGTTCCGGGTCCTCGTCCACTCGCGCGTCCCTCCCAACGATGGCGGCATCAGCCTCGGCCAGGTGGCGGTCGCGGTCGCCCGGGACCCGGCAGCCCGAGGCTCCTGACCGGCGGGGCCCGCCCGCTCCTCAGGGGAGCGGCCGTCCGCCCTCCCGCTCTGCAAGCGCCGCCCTCCTATCGAGCGGGACGTGCGCGATGTGGGCGGTCGTGGAGTTGGAGGAGGTCTGCGGCGTGCCCGCGGCGTAGCCGACTCGAGGTCGCCCACCTTCTCCTCGCCAGCGCGTTCCGAGCCCGACGCCTGTCGCCGGTGCGAGCGGACGTCGGTCTCCAGGTCCCCCGGACCCGCCGGCGGCAGCTCCCACTCGGCGTCGATCGCCGCAACCGCGCGACGCGCGGAAGGGAGGACGCGCCGCTTCGCGGCACGGCTCTGTCGCAGGAGGGGCCGCGCACCCTCCCCGCTGCCGCGCGGAGGCAAAGTCTCCCGGGGTGCAGTGGTGCGGCGCATCGTCCCCCTATCGGTGCTGGTTGCCAGCGGTTGCGACCTGTCCGCAAGGCTCCCTTGGGTGGGGAGCGTCCCAGCAGGGGCGAGAGCGCTAACGCCCCGCGAGGCACCCGAGATCTGCGGGTGCGGCGAGGCTCAGCGGATCCTCGCCACGACGCAGCGCCGGGGCGCGCTGTGGGCGTCGGTGACCACCGCCGACCGCGCGGCGGATCGCATCCTGCGCCGCTCCCGCTCGGTGGTCCCGCCCCAGATGCCCTTCAGCTCCGGCTCGGCGAGCGCCTCGGCGAGGCACTGCTCGCGAACCGGGCAGGTCCTGCAGTAGGCCAGCCCGAGCAGGGGAAGCTCTTGACGCTCTGGGAAGAAGAGCCGCGGGTCAACGCCGCGGCAGCGCGCCCGCTCGGCCCACGGGAGCGTGTTCGGATCCTCGATGGCCATGGGGCACCTCCGAAAGCCGCTTCACATGACATGGCAAGTGTGGCAAGCGGACCTTGTGGGCCTCTGGGTTTGCATTGGGAAGTACCTGTGAAACGGTCAGCCTTCGACTTCGAAGAACGATCCGAGATGCTGAACGCCCGTCTCCATTGGTGTCACGGCAGTCCGGGGCCCCTCGCTCCGCCAGCGACGGGCGCTTGCGGGCTGTTGGTGGCTCAGCCCAACTGCGAGGTGAGGAACTGTGCCACGGTGGCGTCGAGCGACGCCCGCGAGGGCACCTCGCCCGGGGTGTGCAGACCGTGCTGGCCGCCTCTTGCAAGGATGAGGTGCACCTGGACCCTCGCGGCGGCGAGACGGGCGACGAAGGCCCCCGACTCCGCCAGCGGGACGACGTTGTCGGCTGTCCCTTGCAAGATGAGTGTCGGCAGGTCCCCGGGGGTGACGTGGTCGAGTGGGCTCGCCAGCTGAGCGCCGGCGCTGCTGCCGAGGACGGCGATCCGGTTCGGGTCAGTGCCGCGCGCCGCGGCGTGCGCCCGCAACGAGCGCATCGCGCACGAGACGTCCTCCATCTGGTCGGGCCAGCGACAACGGGGCGCGAGCTGGTATGAGATCGACAGGGCCTGGCCGTCGACGACGCAGCAGGTCATCGACTGGATCTCGACGGCTGGGCGGCTCGCCGAGGCGGCCGCGCGGCTCGCCGAGGCGGCCGGCGTGAGGAAGACCGAGTACGGCGACACGGTGAACGCAAGCCCCGTGGCGATGACCACGGCGCGGGCGTGTCGCGCCCAGCGCCCAGCAGGGGCCATACCCCTGACGGTACCGGGCGCTCGTCAGGACGCTGTCAGGCACCTACCGCCCCGGTCCGCCGCCGGCCAGCCGGCGCCGACCGATCTCCGATCCGGGCGCGCTTCGTGCGACCGTCAGGCTCCGGCCTTCACCGCAGCCGAGCGACCGAGCACCTTTCCCTTGCCGTTGAGGGCGAGCACCTCGACGAATGCTCCCGTGCCTGGCGCGGGGATCGTGGTCTCGAACCCCTGAGACGCGCTCGTCAGGAGCGGGTGGAGGTCGGCGGCGGACACACCCGTCAGCACCCGCCACTGCACGACGCCAGTGGCACCGTTCCAGCTCATCGCCAGCTCGAACTTGCCGGCCTGGTGGAGGACGACGAGCGACGGCTTGGTGGCGGGCGTGGCCGTCCACGAGCGCAGGTAGACCCGGTAGCTGTCGTCGCCCGCCGGCAGGCGGGCGTCGTAGAGGAGGCTCCGGTTCGATGAGTACTCCGAGTAGCCGGGGGCGGTCCCCCATCCGACGACGCTGTCGCCGTCGGCCAGGAGCTGCACGTTGCCAAGGGCGGTGGCGAGGACTCCGGCGTGCGTGACGGC
>DAHVLW010000142.1:0-13829 GCA_027320205.1 Acidimicrobiaceae bacterium | reverse complement strand
GAGCTCGGCGGCACGCGGAAGGCCCGTCGAAACCGGACGGAGCTCCTCGAGCTGACGCGCCCGCCAGCCGTGGGCGAGGCTCGCCCCGGCGGCGTACCCGGCGACGGCGGGGTCCCCGCAGCCGGCGGCGCGCCGGCCGAGCAACGAGAACGCCTGGAGCTCGACGTAGCGGCACCGGCCGAGGAAGTCGGCGGACTCGAGCAGGCTGAGCACCACCTTGACAGTACCGTCGGGCGGCCGCGCTCGGACCGCCCCGACCGCCGGCCGGACGGTCTCTGGACATCCCTTCATCTGGCCCGCGGCGGAGGGTGCTGCGAGAATCGGCCGATGCGGAGCCAGAGGGAGTACGTCCTTCGCACGGTCGAGGAGCGCGGCGTCCGGTTCATCCAGCTCTGGTTCACCGACGTCCTCGGCACGCCGAAGACGTTCTCGATCACCCCCGCGGAGCTCGAGAACGCGCTCGAGGAGGGGATGACCTTCGACGGCTCCTCGATCGACGGCTTCAGCAGGGTGCAGGAGAGCGACGTCATCGCCCGTCCGGACCCGAAGACGTTCCAGATCCTGCCGTTCCGCACGGGCACCGCGGACCCCGTGGCGCGGGTGTTCTGCGACATCCTCAACCTCGACGGCTCGCCGTTCGAGGGCTGCCCGCGCGACGTGCTGCGCCGGGCGCTCGAGAAGGCGCACGGCCGCGGCTTCAGCTTCTTCGCCGCGCCGGAGATGGAGTACTTCTACTTCGCCTCCAACCAGGCGGCGGGCGGCCCGGTGCCGCTCGACACTGGCTCGTACTTCGAGCTCACCGTCGCCGACCTGGCGTCGGACCTGCGCAAGCGCACCGTGCTCACGCTCGAGGAGATGGGGATCCCAGTCGAGTACGCCCAGCACGAGGACGCCCCGAGCCAGCACGAGATCGACCTCCGCTACACCGACGCCCTGACGATGGCCGACACCGTGATGACCGTCCGCCTCGCGGTGAAGGAGGTCGCGCAGGAGCGCGGCGTCTACGCCACCTTCATGCCGAAGCCGCTCGCGGGCGTCCAGGGGTCGGGGATGCACACGCACCTGTCCCTCTTCTCCGGGGAGAAGAACGCCTTCCACGACCCTGCCGACCCCCGGGGGCTCTCCGCCGTGGCGCGCCAGTTCATCGCCGGGCTCCTCGAGCACGCCGCCGAGGTCACCGCGGTCACGAACCAATGGGTGAACTCCTACAAGCGTCTCGTCTCCGGCTACGAGGCGCCGATCAGCGTCTCCTGGGCCTACAACAACCGCTCGGCGCTCGTGCGCGTACCGGCGACGAAGCGGGGAAAGCCGGAATCGACCCGCGTGGAGTACCGGGCACCCGACCCGGCCTGCAACCCCTACCTCGCCTTCGCCGTGATCCTCGCCGCCGGGCTGAAGGGGATCGAGCTCGGCTACGAGCTCCCCCCGGAGGCGGACACGAACCTGTTCCTGATGTCGCCGACACAGCTCGCCGAGGCGGGGATCCGGCCGCTTCCGAAGGACCTCGACTCGGCGCTCTCGGCGATGGAGCGATCGGAGCTCGTCGCCGAGACGCTCGGCGACCACGTCTTCGAGTGGTTCCTCCGCAACAAGCGCTCGGAGTGGGAGGAGTACACGCGGCAGGTGACGCCTCTCGAGCTCGCCCGCTACCTTCCGGCGCTCTAGCCGTGGAGCCGCTGCTCTGCTACCCGGACCCGCCGGCGGTGCAGCTCGCGAGCGCCCTCGACGCGGCGAGCTACCCCTGGCGCGCCGTCGCCGACGCCGAGGCGGCGAGGCTCGGCGAGCCCGAGGACGGATGGAGCGGCGGGATCGTCTCGGCCGTCGAGGACCCCGACGGCGCCTTCGCGCTGCTCCGGGCGTTGCGCAAGCGGGAGTCCCAGCTCTCGCCGCTCCTTCTCGTCGTCGGGGTGCACCGGCTGGAAGAGCTGGAGCTGCGCGAGGACCTGTTTGACGACTTCGTGCTCGCGGGGGCGCAGCCGGAGGAGATCGGGGCCCGGCTCGGCCACCTGCTCTGGCGCACCGGTCGGGGAAAGCGCCACGACGTGATCGCCTACGGGCCGCTCGCGCTCAACCTGGAGACCTACCAGGCGATGGTCGCCGGCCGCCCGCTCGACCTCACCTTCATGGAGTACGAGCTGCTCCGCTTCCTCGCCGCGCATCCGGGAAAGGTCTTCACCCGGGAGGTCCTCCTGAGCCGCGTCTGGGGCTACGAGTACTTCGGCGGGGCGCGCACGGTCGACGTCCACGTCCGGCGACTTCGCGCCAAGCTCGGCGAGGAGCACGCGCACCTCATCGAGACGGTGCGAAGCGTCGGCTACCGCTTCGGACGCGTGCGATGGGCGCCCTGAGAGCGTGCGGCCTGGCCCTGCGGCCGGCTGACGAGGGCGATCGCGTACGGCCCTCCGGGGACGGCGACGGCGGCGCCCGTCGTGCGGGCGTGCAGGTCGACCGGGTCGATCGCCCCGCTCGAGAGGCAGGTCACCCATGCCGTCCCTCCCCTCACCGCGAGCCCCGACGGGTCCTTGCAGACCTTCACCGGCGTGCCTGCCGTGCCGTTCGCGACCGAGATCGGCGTGACGTCGCCCCCCTTGGCGACGGCGGAGGGCGCGACCGCAGCGTAGACCAGCGAGCTCTCCCCGCTGCCGAAGGCCAGCGCCTGGGGCGCGCCGTCGACGGGGACGGGCGAGCCGGCGGTCCTGCTGAAGACGGAGATCGGCGTCACGCTCCCGGAGTTCTGGTTGGCGACCTCGACCGTCGATCCGTCGGGTGAGATCGCCACGGCGACGGGCGCGTTGCCGACGGTGATCGGCGGGAGCGCCTTGCCCGTCACGAGGTCGATCGGCGTCACGGTGTCGCCGATCGGGCTCGTCCCGGCGTCGGTGACGTAGGCGGTCTTCCCGTCCGGGGCGATGGCGATCCCGGCCGGTCCGTCGCCGGCGGGGATCGCCTTGCCCGCCTTGCCCGTCGCCACGTCGATCGGGGTCACGGAGTTGGCGCTGTAGCTGGTCACGTAGGCCGTCGTGCCGCCCGGCACGATCGCGACGGCGTCGGGGAAGGCCCCGACGTGCACCCGCCCGGTGATCGCGCCGGCGACTCCGGAGGTCACGTCGACCTCGTCGACGCCGTCGCCGAGCCCGAGGCTCGATCCGGTGCCGATCAGCGTGACGTAGGCGACGACCTGCGGGGGGAGCGGCGGGAGCGGTCTCGTCGTCGTGGTCGGGGCGGCCGCCTTGCCACCGCCGCAGGCCGCAGCGCCGAGTGCGAGCCCGGCGGCGGCGAGGATGGGGAGGCGCCGGCGACAGCTCACTGCGGCGGGCAGGACGCCCAGGCCTCGATCTCGACCCGGCCCGACCGGGGGAGCGCCCGCACGGCGACGGCCGTGCGCGCCGGCCGGTGGTCCCCGAATGCCTCGGCGTAGGCGGCGTTCATCGTGTCGAAGTCGGCGATGTCGGCGAGGTACACGGTCACCTTGACGACGTCGCGGAGCGAAGCTCCCTCCGATCCCAGAAGCGCCGAGACGTTGGCGATCGCCTGAGCGGTCTCGGCGGCGACGCCCCCCTCGACCAGCTCGCCTCCGGCGAGGCCGAGCTGGCCCGAGCAGATCAGCAGGTCACCGGCCCGTACCAGCGGCGTGTACGGACCGGCCGGGCGCGGCGAAGGCGTGCTCACCATGGAAGGGGCCGCCCGGCGCTCAGCTGAACGACGATCCGCAGCCGCAGGTACGAGTGGCGTTCGGGTTCGTGATGTGGAAGCCGGCCCCCTGGAGGCCGTCCTGGTAGTCGAGCGTCGAGCCCTTGAGCAGCCCGGCCGACTCCGGGTCGACGACGACCTTCACGTCACCGAAGGTCCGCACGACGTCGTCCTCCGCGATCTCGGCGTCGAAGAACATGTCGTAGCTGTAGCCGGAGCACCCGCCCGGGCGCACCGCGACGCGCAGGGCGAGGTCGCCCGCCTCCGGCTCGGCCGCGAGCAGCTCGGACACCTTGCGGGTGGCGGCGCCGGTCAGGTTGACCGGGCTCGGCCGCGTCCCGATGCGGACGGCGCTCGCCTTCGAGGGCGCCGCCTCCGGCGAGCTCAACTCCGTGGTCATGTTGCTCGTCCTCCTCGACGTCGACGCTCGCCGTTCCCGAGGCATCCCGCCCGGATGCATCCTCCTCGAGTGCATCCTCCTCGAGGTCGACCTCGCCACATCCTAACTACGCGCTGCTCGCGTCAGGCGCGTCGTCAGGCGCGTCACCGAGACGGACCCGGCGCGGCCCGATGCGGGCGCCGCAGGGGCCGGGGGGCGCGGCGCTCCCCGTCCGGCCGGGGGGCGCGGCAGGCTGCGTCGGTAGGATCGCAGCCATGACCTGCCCGAGCGCAGACGAGGTCCGCTCGGCGCTTGCCGACGTGGTCGACCCCGAGCTCCACGAGAGCATCGTCGAGCTCGGCATGGTCCGCGCCGTCGTCGTGGACGGCGGGCGCGTCCGGGTCGATGTGGCCCTGACGGTCCCCGGATGCCCGCTCCGTGACCAGCTGCGCGCTGACGTCCGGCGTCGAGTCGGCGCCGTCGCGGGCGTCGAGGAGGTCGAGGTGCGAACCGGCCACATGAGCGCCGAGGAGCGCGCCGCGCTGATGTCCCGCGCCCGTCGCGCCGCGCAGCTCCGCCTCGCTGTGGACCTCCCGTCCTCGGCACGCGTCCTCGGGGTCGTCTCGGGCAAGGGCGGCGTCGGCAAGTCCTCGGTCGCGGTCAACCTCGCCGTCGCGCTCGCCCGAAGAGGCTTCGAGGTCGGCCTCCTCGACGCCGACATCTGGGGGTTCTCCGTCCCGCGCATGCTCGGGGCCGAGGGCCCTCTCGAGGTGCGCGCCGGCAAGATGCAGCCCGTCGAGAAGCGGCTCGAGCCGGGAACGGTGAAGGTGGTGTCGATGGGGTTTCTCTCGGGGGAGGACGACGCGATCATGTGGCGCGGCCTCGTGCTCAACCGCGCCGTGCAGCACTTTCTCGAGGACGTCGCCTGGGGCCGCCTCGACTACCTGGTCGTCGACCTCCCACCGGGGACCGGCGACGTGCAGATGGGTCTCGCCCGCATGCTGCCGCGGACGGAGCTCCTCCTCGTGACGACGCCGGGGCTCGCCGCTCAGAAGGTCGCCGGCCGGGCCGCCGACATGGCGCGCAAGAGCCACCTCCGCGTCGCCGGCGTCATAGAGAACATGGCCGCGTTCACCTGCGACCACGGCCACCGCTACGAGCTGCTCGGCAACGGCGGGGGGGCACGTCTGGCCGAGGAGATCGGCGTTCCCCTGCTTGCCTCGATCCCCCTCGACCCGGCGCTCGCCACGGGCGCCGACGCCGGCTCCCCCGTCGCCGGCGACGGGGGGAGCGCGCTCGGAAGGGTCTTCGCCGGCCTCGCCGAGCGCGTCGCGGTCGAGGTCGCACCGCCCGTCGAGATGGACGGGTGCAGCGCCCGCCTCGCCGAGCGGGTCGAGGCGGCGCTCGAGCGCCCTGCGGGCTAGGTCGCCCGCCCACCGCCGCCCGCGTGCGCGGCGGGCCGCCTCGGGCCTGCCGACCACGTGCCGCTCAGGTGTCGCTCAGGTGTCGCTCAACCGGCTCGGCGCTCGAGGATCTGCTTTCGCTCGATCTCGTTCAGGCCGCCCCAGATGCCATGCGGCTCCCGGATCCGGATCGCGTACTCGAGGCACGGCCGCCGCACCGGGCAGGAGCGGCAGATCGACTTGGCAGCCTGTTCGCGCTCCTCCCGCTCCTCCTTGCGCTCGAGGTAGGACGGCGGGAAGAACGCCTGGGCCTGCGGCCCGCGGCATAGTGCCTTGACCTGCCACGTCTCGTCGCATCGCACGGCGACCACGACCACCCCTCCTCGCGTCGTCGACAGCTCCGCAGCACGGGCGCGGCCTTACCCGCCGACCGAAGGGTCCGCCGCGAGCCTGCCGCCAGAGCTCGTCCGAGGCGACCGGCCGCGGGAACCACACCCGCACCTGCCTTTGCGGCGACGCTACCGCCGGTCAGGCCCTCTGACAAGGGACAATTCTTTGTCAGCCTCATGACGGCGCCCGTTCGGTCGGGCGCCGGCGCCCGCCGGGCCGCGCGCCGGCGCTGCCAACGCCCTCGGGCGGCCGCGAAGCCGCGGGGACCTCGACGGTAGTGTCGCCCGTCATGGACGTGGCGAGCTTCTTCCTGCGGAGCAACGTCCTGTTCGTCGTGGGCAAGGGTGGCGTCGGCAAGACAACGGTCACGGCCGCGCTCGCCCGGGCTGCGGCGGCGGCAGGGCTCGACGTGCTCGTCGTCGCCCTCGACGAGGGTGGCGGGCTGCCTGCGCTCTTCGCCCGTGACGAGCCCTTTGGCTACGACCACGTCGTCCTCGCCGAGGGTCCGGACGCCCGAGACGCCGACTCGTCGGGCTCGGACGACGCCCCCCCGCCCGGTGGCGGTGGACGGGTGTCGGGAAGGATCAGGGGGCGCGTCGTCACCCCCGACGCCGCGCTGCTCGAGTACCTGGGCGACCACGGCCTCGCGCGGGTCTCCAAGCGGCTCGTCCAGACCGGAGCGCTCGACGTCGTGGCGACAGCCGTCCCCGGCCTTAGGGAGATGCTCGTGCTGGCACGTGTGAAGCAGATCGAGCGCGCCGGAGTCGCCGACCTCATCCTTCTCGACGCCCCGGCGACCGGCCACGCCGTTACGTTCCTCACGAGCTCGGGCGGGCTCGCCGACGCAGCGCGCGGCGGCGCGATGCGCTCGCAGGCCCAGCAGGTGGTCGAGATGCTCGCCGACCCCGAGCGCTGCCAGGTGCTGCTCGTCACGATCCCGGAGGAGACTCCCGTCAACGAGACGGTCGAGACGGCCTACCGCCTCGAGGACGAGGTCGGGATCTCGCTCGGTCCCGTCGTGGTCAACGGCTGCTACCCCGAGCTCGACGGGCTCGATGTCGACCCGGTCGCTGCGGCCGCGGCGGCAGGCGCCCCCGAGCCGTCGCCCGCCGACGCAGCGCGCCTCGCCGCCGCCGGGAGGTTCCGGCAGCACCGCCAGGAGCTCCAGGCCCGCCAGCTCGAGCGCCTGGCCGAGCAGCTCCCCCTTCCCCGTGTCGAGCTCCCGCACCTGTTCACGGCGGAGATCGACCCCGAGGACGTCGATGTCCTCGCCGGCGCCCTCGCCGCGGGCATCGGCGCGCTCGCCTGAGGCGTCCGTCGGCGATGGCGGAGGTCCTGGAGATGCTCTCCAAGCGAAGCGTCGTCATCTGCTGCGGCTCGGGTGGGGTCGGCAAGACGACCACCGCCGCGGCGCTCGGGATGCTCGCCGCCGGGTCAGGGCGTCGGGTCTGTGTCGTCACGATCGATCCCGCTCGCCGCCTCGCCGACGCCCTCGGTGCGCACGGGGTCGAGAACGAGGCGCGCCCGATCCCGGGTCCTTTCGAGGACCGCCTCTTCGCCCTCATGCTCGACGCGAGGCGCACCTTCGACGACCTCGTCCGGACGCACTCCCTCGACGAGGCACAGGCACAGCGCATCCTCTCGAACCGGCTCTACCAGAACCTCGCCTCCGTGCTCTCCGGGACGCAGGAGTACATGGCGACGGAGAAGCTCTTCGAGCTCCACGAGAGCGGTCGCTTCGATCTCGTCGTCGTCGACACGCCGCCGACGCGCCACGCCCTCGACTTCCTCGACGCGCCGCGGCGGCTCGCCGGCTTCCTCGACAACCGCGTCTTCCGCGTGCTCATCACCCCGGGGCGGGCGTACCTGAAGGCGATGAGCGTCGCGACGCGCCTGTTGCTGCGGACGCTCGGCCGGGTGGCGGGGACGGAGATCGTCGACGACACGGTCGCGTTCTTCCAGGCGTTCGAGGGAATGGAAGAGGGCTTCCGCGAGCGTGCGTCGAGCGTCGAGCGGCTGCTCGCCGAGGAGGCGACGGGCTTCGTCATGGTCGCTGCGCCGCGGCGCGACTCCATCGAGGAGGCCGGCTATCTCTCTGCCAAGCTGGCCGGAGCCGGCCACAGCCTCGACGCCCTCGTCGTCAACCGGGTGCACCCCGACTTCGGGCCGGCACTCGACGGCGGGCTGAGCCACGGCGGCGGTCCGGGAGCTGACCTCGGTCCGGGAGCCGGCGGCGGTCCGGGAGCCGGCGGCGGTCCCGCCGGCCGTTCGGGCGACGCCGGCCGTTCGGGCGAGACCGACGCCCCTCGCTCGGGAGCCTGGCAGTCGCTCACCACGAACCTCGCCGAAGCCGCGACGGTCGTCGCGAGGGAATCGACCTACCTCGACGCGCTGGCGCCCCTGGCCGGCGACGCCCCGATCGTTCGCGTCCCGATCCTCGAGGACGACGTCCACGACCTCGCCGGGCTGGAGCTCGTCGCTCGCCACCTCGCCGGCCGGGAGCTACCGTGGGCCCATGGCCCTGGTGGTGGTCGTCGCTGACGCGTCGACGGTGCTCGCGGACGTGCGCGCCGCGATCGAGGACGACGAGACCGAGATCGTCGAGCTGCGCTCGGGCGAGGAAGTCCGTCCCTTCGTGCAGGACGAGCCACCCGATCTGGTGATCACCGACTGCCAGGTGCAGAGCATGGGCGGCATCGCCGTCGCGTTCGACCTCAAGCTCGAGGAGTCGGGCGGCCGGGTCCCCCATGTGCCGGTGCTCGTGCTCCTCGACCGCCGAGCCGACGTGTTCCTCGCCCGGCGCGCTGCGGCAGAAGGCTTCCTCGTCAAGCCGCTCGACCCGATCCGCCTCCGACGGGCCACCGAGGCATTGCTCGCCGGCGACACCTACCACGACGCGTCGTACCGGCCCCTCTCGCTCCAGGGGACCTGACCGGCGAGAGCCGGCGCCATGAGCACGCCGCGCCAGGTGCCGCGGTGATCCTCGGCCGCCGGTGGCGCCGCGAGCCGTCGCCACCCAAGCCGCAGCCGTCGGAGCAGGAGCTGCAGATCACCCACGGCCTCGAGCTCTTGCGCGAGGCGACGGCGCGTGACGTCATGACGCCCCGCGTCGACGTCGAGGCCATCCCAGCTCCGGTGTGCTTCGACGACGTCGCAAGGGCGGTCCGCCGCTCGGGGCACAGCCATTTCCCCGTCTACGAGGGCGACCTCGACCGGCTCCTCGGCGTGCTGTTCGTCAAGGACCTCTTCCACCTCGACGAGGCGGCCGGGCGGGGTGACGGAGACGGCCATGGGGGAGCGGGCGTGCCGGCGTCGCTCGACGTGACGAGGCGGGTGCGTGAGCCCTATGTCGTCCCGGAGTCGCGCTCGGCGCTCGAGATCCTCGCCGACATGCGCCTCAAGCGCCGCGGCTTCGCCGTCGTCGTCGACGAGCACGGCGGGTTTGCCGGGGTGATCACGATCAAGGGGCTGGTCAGCGAGCTCGTCGGCGACCTGCCGGACGAGTTCGACCGCTCGGCGAGCCCCTCGGTGGTCCGGATCGACGCCTCCCGCTTCCTCGTCGACGGCTCCTGCACGGTCCCCGAGGTGCGAGACGAGGTCGGTACGGCGATCCCGGACGGCGAGTACGTCACTCTCGGCGGCTACCTCCTCGATGCCCTCGGCCACATCCCAGTCGAAGGCGAGGTGCTCGAACGTGACGGCTGGCGTTACCGGGTGACGAGGATGGACCGGCGCCGGATCGCCAAGGTCGTCGTCGAGGCCCGATCGGATAGCATCGCGGCAGGCGGCGAAGGGACCCCCGTCGACGGGGGTCCTGCGGCCGGCGGGAAGTAGCGCAGCTTGGTTAGCGCGCAGCGTTCGGGACGCTGAGGTCGCGGGTTCGAATCCCGCCTTCCCGACGGGGACAGGCCCGTTGAGCAGGGACTACGCTGTCCATCGCTGGGCGAGGTTAGTCGCCAGGAGGCGTCGTTTGCGACCCCCATGGGGGACCGGTGGGGGACCGACGGCCCCGGCGCAGCCGGTCCCCGTGCTCGGCATCGACCCTGGTTTGGCATCATGAGGACATGGCCAAGCGCCCCATGACGGTCGAGGTCGACCGGTCCCTCGTCGAGGCGACCGTGGCGGAAGCGCGCCAGACCGGTCGCTCGGAGGCCGAGGTGGTCGAGGAGGCCCTGCGCGCGCACTTCGAGGGTCGCCGCCACAGCGTCGCCGGCGAGGTCTGGGCCCGGAATGCGCCGGGGGCGCTGTCCGAGGACGAGGCCCTGGCGGTCGCCTACGAGGAGCTCAAGGCTCTACGCCGAGATCGGGGAGCCAACAGGGAAGCCTCGTAGGTGGACCGGGTCGTCGTCGACCCGGGAGTGCTCGTCGCGGCGCTGATCTCCCCTGACGGGCACCCGGCGAGGCTGTGGCGGGCCGTCCTCGAGGAGCGGATCGACCTCGTCGTCTGCCCGCGGCTCCTCGCCGAGCTTGGCGGCGTGCTCGAGCGCGCGAAGTTCCGGCGCTACGTCACGCTCGAGGAGGCACGGGCGTTCGTGGCCGAGGTCGCCCGCTACGGGACCCGGTTGCCGGACCCGACCGCTCCGCCCCCAGCGAGTCGTGATCCCGACGACGACTACCTCGTCGCCCTGGCCATCACGGCTGGCGCGCGAGCGCTCGTGAGCGGCGATCGCGACCTCACCGAGAAGCCCGACGCCGATCCCCCGGTCCTCACGCCTCGCCGAGCCGGCGAGGAGCTCCTCAGCGCGTGAGCGCCGGGGCCCGGCAGACCACACGGACGACAAGCCAGGGGTGGATCGTGGTCTGTCATGTCCGATGAGGGGCCTCTGCGCTCGGCCACTGCGGGGCCCCTGGCGATGAGCACGGCCGGCGCCGACCGCGAGGCGGCCGACCGCAGGGGGATGCCCCGATGACGGGCTCACGGCGAGGTGAGAGCGAATGGTCCGTCGGGCGTGGTCCTCGACATGCTCCCTGCTCACAGAGCGGGCGGCAGCTCCCTGTAGGGCGCTCCGCATGGTGAAGCCTCACCGCGTACGCCCCAATGCCGGCATCCAGGCTCGTCGCACCAACCGACAGCGACGACGCCGCTGCTCACGTCGCGAAGGTGCTGCGGGCAGACTGGCATGCCCTTTGGGAGAGGCTCCGTCTCGGTCGTGCCGTCGGCGAGCTGGCGGGTAATGAAGGCGCGCGACGGGAAAAGAGCGGAGTCGCCCGCGTCCTCGCCGCAGACGATGCACCGTTGCAGCTGTTCGCTCGCCATCACCAAGAAGGCTACCGAACAACCGGTCGGCCGGGCGCCAAACCCCGTGATGGCGCCAGGGCAGCGAGAGATGATGGTGTCCGATGGCCGACTGGGGGTTTCACGCCGACGGTCAGCGCGGCGCTCTCGATGGCGACGCGGCTGGCTGGTGCTTCTGGTGGACCGACGACACTCAGAAGCGGTTTGAGGAGCTCTGGGGCGACGACGCCGACGTGCTGGCAGACGAGCTGGCAGACGGGTACACCTTCGTCTGGCCGTGGATGATCGTGGACCTCCTCCCGGCGCGTGCGCCGCTCACGCACGAGCGCATCGCTCAGCTCGTGAGTGAGGAAGAGCTGGTCCTACGCACCAACGGGACGAACCCGGTGAGCGTGCTCCGCACCAGCACGATGTGGGGAGCGTTCCAGACCGTCCGCCAGCGACGGAGCTGGGACCCACCTCGTACGCAGGCCTGCGGCTCCTGCGGGCAGCCCTATTTCGCGGGCGACCCGCCCCTCTGGACCTATCGACAGTTCGGCCCATCCCGCTATTGCACGGCGTGCTGCTTCGATGTTCGGAACGGCAGGAGGGGCGAGTGGACCCGTGACACCGTGATCGGTGCGGTCCGTGAGCTTGCAGCTGCGGCCGAGACGGTGCCCCTTCAGGCATACAATCTCCAACAGCTTCCCCTCTCAGCCCCAGTAGAGCGGCGCGACCGGCTCATGCGGGCGCTGTGTGCAATGCCTCCGCTTGACGTGGTGAAGTCGGCTGTGGGAGCGAGCGACTGGCTGGGCGTGCTGCAGGCCGCCGAGCTCGTCGACGTGGAGTGGCGGCCGTCGCGCGGGACATGGTGTCGGGCGACCGACGGCCACCGATGTCGGTCGCTGCTCGAGAAGTCGATCGACGACTGGCTGACCGCGAACGGCATCTCACACGAGTGCGAGCCGTCCTGGCCTGCGCATGCGACACTGAACCCGTCTGGGCGGCACAGGGCCGACTGGCGCCTTGCGAGCGGAGCGTTCGTCGAGTGCGCTGGGATGCTCGAGCAGGCCAGCTACCGGGAGAAGATACTCCGAAAGCAACAGCTGGCGCGGGAGCTGGGCATCCCGCTCTACGTCGTCGCTCCAAGCGACCTCCTCGACTTGAGGAAGGTCTTCGCAGCAGAGCTCCCGGGCTGAGGCAACCAGCGGATGCCGCCGGGGTGGCCGGGAGGGAGTCGCTCAACAGGACCCGGGACTCTCATCTGCTTCGGTAAACGGCAGACGCAATCTTCTCCAGGGAGTCGATTGCCTCTCTCTGGATTCGTCCCCAGGCGGCTGCCAGGTCAGTCACCGGATAGCCGACGCCGAGTGCCTCGAGCGCACGCGCCTCACGACTCTGCGCCCCTGCATGAAGCTGACCGTTACGGACGTGGCGAATGCTCCGAAGTGTTCTGATCGCCTCGTCTATGGCTTCGTGTGCGTCGGGCTCAAGCTTCTCCTTGAGCCAGGCCTCGGTGCGGTCCAGTGCCGTCTTGTGCTCCTTGCCCGTGGATGAAAGCTCCGGGCCGAACCCATCGATCACGTCGCTAAGCGAGCTCAAGAGCTTGAGGAAGTCGCGTTCGTTGCTGCACGAGTCGTCGAGGACGGCCAGCGCCGAAGGACGAGGCGTGCCCAAGAGGTGCTTCTTGAACCGCAGCTGCCACACGACATCGGCATACTCGATGACGCCAAGCAGCGAGAACTGGCTCGTCAGCGCCGGTGGCGGCGCTGCGACGAATCGGCTGAGGAAGGCGGTCGTGCGGTCGAGGTACTTCTCGACGGTGACGGCATCACGAAAGGCTCGCAAGCGTGGCTGAAGGTTCACGCTCTGGACACGATCGCCTGCAAGGACGATGGCGGTCGAAGTCGCTGGCTCCCTAGAGAGCAGCCTCCCGATGGCGTCCACGTCCCTTGCCTTGCCGGTCGCCTGCGCAACAGAAGGTGGGATCACCTCCCGGATGAGCGCTTCGAGCTCGTTGCTAGAGAGCGTTCCTTGTGCCACTTCGTTCGGATTGGGCACCAATTGCTCTTCTTTTCTCGCGAGCAGGTCGATGACCAACAGTGCGACATTCGCGATCTCGGCGGCAGCGTTTCCGACCGCGTAGCAGCCCGCGATGGTCAGCGAGACTCGCTCGTCAGCTCTCGGCGGAAGGCCGGTTCGAATCGCTGCCAGCCCATAGGAGCGACTCCATCCGACACCAGCCGGCACGCGCTCCATGGCGCTCAGGACTGAGCCGGCATCCAGGGCGTGTCGCTGAACAAAGGTCCGCTCCACGTAGTCGAACACCGGCCATTGGCCAGATTCAACGAACGGTTCTGCGATCACACGGAGCAGGTTGAGCTGCTCGGCTGGGACGTTGGTGACCGAGAGCGGCACGGTCAGATTGTCGCGCCTCCCAGGACAGAGAGCCCGGTTTGCTGGCACCCCCGACAGCGACGGAAAAGGCGGAAGCGGCGTTGAGCACGGTCTCGCGATCGCGTCAACCGTGCCGACGTGTCCGATAATGCCTCCTCTCACTCCCTCGTGGAGTCGGTGATCCGTCTCGTCGGCATCCACCTTGCCCACCAGGTGGCCAGCGTCATGCGCCCGCCTGTCGGGTCACCAGAGCCACCCCGGCGCCGCTCTCGCAGGCGCTCCTGGCGTGCCCGGTCCGCCTCGGCAGCCGTCTCGTAGGACTCAGAGTGCCGCCGGCCTGACGCGTCGTACCACC